>CAMCII010000255.1 GCA_945874505.1 Bordetella parapertussis
GTCGCGTACATAAAATACAACTGACCTGTCACTGGCATCCCTGTCGCAAACATATGATGCGCCCAGACAATAAACGACAAGATGGCAATCGACGCTGTCGCATAGACCATCGAGGCATAACCAAATAGTGGTTTACGCGCAAAGGCCGGGATAATGGCTGACACGATGCCGAAGGCCGGCAAAATCATGATGTAAACCTCGGGGTGACCGAAGAACCAGAAAATATGCTGATACAGAACGGGGTCGCCACCGACAGCAGCGTTAAAGAAACCGGTACCGAAATGGCGATCGGTGAGCACCATGGTGATGGCTGCAGCCAACACTGGCATCACAGCAATCAACAAGTAAGCGGTGATCAACCACGTCCAGCAAAACAAAGGCATTTTCATCAAGGTCATGCCGGGCGCGCGCATGTTCAAGATGGTGACCACAATATTGATCGAACCCATAATCGATGACGCACCCATTAAGTGCATCGCGAAAATAGCCATGTCCATCCCTGGGCCCATTTGAAGGGTCAAGGGCGCGTAAAGCGTCCAGCCTGCAGCGGTGGCGCCACCGGGCACAAAGAACGAAGCGGTGAGTAACAGGCCAGCAACGGGCAACAACCAAAAACTAAAGTTGTTCATGCGGGCAAAGGCCATGTCAGCGGCGCCAATTTGCAGGGGCACCATCCAATTGGCAAAGCCAACAAAGGCCGGCATGATCGCGCCAAACACCATGATCAAACCATGCATGGTGGTGAACTGATTGAACAGTTCTGGGCGAAAGAACTGCAATCCTGGCTGAAATAGCTCTGTGCGTAACAGAAGGGCAAGTGTGCCCCCCTCAAGTAACATTGCAAAAGAGAAAATCAAGTACATCGTACCGATGTCTTTATGGTTGGTCGCAAATAACCAACGACGCCAACCCGTTGGCATATGGTGGGCGTGGTCGTCGTGCGCGTGGTCGTGGCCGTGGCCTGAAACGTGATCTGTTGTAACGCTGCTCATAGTTGACTCCTATCCTGCTTTTGCCGTAACCGCACACCTAGCGCGGTCATTAGACTATCTGAACAAAATTGTGTCGAAACTTAACGTGCGGCCTTAATATCTGCCGGTGAAACAACTGGGTCCTGACCTTTTCCGGCATTACCCCAAGACGCGCGCGAGAAGGTGATCACCGAAGCGATTTCAACATCATTTAATTGACCGCCAAAAGCAGCCATCGCTGTACCCGGCTTGCCTTTCAGCAAAATCTGGATGTTCTCAGCCTTGGGCCCCAACACAATTTTGCTGCCATCTAGCGCTGGGAAAGCACCGACTACGCCCTTGCCGCTGCCTTGGTGACATGCCACACAATTCGCTGCGTAAACTTTTTCACCTCGGGCGATTAAGTCGGCTGCCGACCATTCTTTGTTTGGATCGTCTGCTGCGGCTGCGAGTAGTTTTTTCTGCTCGCCAGTCCAGGCGGCGTAATCTTGCTCGGAGACAACCTTCACAACGATTGGCATGAAGGCGTGGTCTTTGCCGCACAGCTCGGTACATTGACCACGATACTCACCGACTTTCTCGGCACGAAACCAAACACTGCGTATAAAGCCAGGGATCGCGTCTTGCTTGACCGCTAAGTCAGGCACCATCCAGGAGTGGATCACATCACCACCGGTGACTGAGATGCGGATTTTTTTACCCACTGGGACAACCAGAGGATTGTCGACTTCCATCAGATAGAGCGGGCTACGGGGCTCTTTACCGTCAATTTGAGCGCGTGGGGTGGCTAAATTTGACAGAAACTTAACGCCCGCGGCAGGGCCATCTATGTACTCGTAGCCCCATTTCCACTGATAACCCGTAACTTTGACGGTCATGTCGGCACCACTAGTATCTTTCATCGCAACGACAGTGCGGGTTGCAGGCAAGGCCATCGCGATCACAATAATGAACGGGATGACTGTCCAGGCGACTTCGACGCCTAGGTGCTCATGAAAGGTTGCAGCTTTGGCACCGCGCGACTTGCGATGTGCCCAAATTGAATAAAACATGACGCCAAACACAGCAATAAAAATCACCATGCATACAATCAGCATAAACCAGTGTAGCCAAGCGACATCCCTGGCAATTTGGGTGACCCCTTCGGACAAATTAAGCTGGTTAACGCGGGGCCCGCCCGGCATGTCTTTGACTTGTGCACCGACAACACCACACAAAAGCATGGCACAGGCGCCCAGTAACCCTCTGACCTTCTTCATGCTGAACCTCGAATACGCTGCGCTTCAGAACCAACACCATAACCACTTTAGCTGAATGGAAATTGAGCACCGCTGACGCAAAATTATTGGATCGCTGGGCCGGTGGCGATATGCTGCCCCGCTCCAACGCGAATCATTCACAAAAGATATTCGTAAATAAACCTATGGGATTATAGCGTGGCTAAGAAGGTCTCGCTGCCATACAATCTCATCTCACAACAAGCCCCTGATGACCCAATGCTTTCACCAAGAGTTTCTTTAGATCCCGGCAGCCTCCAACAACTGCTTAACGACCTGCTAGGTCGGGCCAATCAGCCCCCGCAGACCGAGTCGCTTCCCCTTTCCATCTCGGGCCAGCGCTGCGGCTGGCTCTTTGCGAAAGCCGCTCAGGCACTTGAGGGGCTCAATGGCGTCGAAATTTCGCAAGACTCTGCGCATATCGGTCGACTCATGGGTTCTGGGTCTGAATTGAACGCGCTCTTGGCTATGGTTGCGACCACGTTGCGTCAAGCCAGCTGCGCGCCCGGCTGGCGAAACGAACTGCTAGATGTCTGGCCCGAGCACCCTCTTGGCTCTGCCGCATCGTCAGACAGCAGAGCGCTCGGGGCGATCGAACGGGGTGTGGTTCGCCCCTTAGGCCTACTGACCCAAGCGGTACATCTAAGCGGTTGGTCACAAAACGGAGACCTGTGGGTTGCCAGACGCTCGCTCACAAAAGCAACCGACCCTGGCATGTGGGACACCTTGGTCGGCGGGCTGATTTCTAGCAAAGAAGATGTACAAGTGGGATTAGTGCGCGAATCTGACGAAGAAGCAGGCCTCGAAGCACAAGATATCGCCGCCCGCACGCCGATCAGAACAATTGCCCGCATGCTAAGGCAGGTTCCTGAAGGCTATCAAGTTGAAGACGTCTTGACGTGTGAGTGCGTTTTACCTGCGCATGTCATTCCTAAAAATCGTGATGGCGAGGTCATGGAGATCCAGTTAATGGCCCCTGCCACGATTTTCAGCATGCTCACTCAGGGCGCCTTTACCCTTGAAGCCTCGATTGTGTTAACCGAAGACCTTCTCAGGCGAGCATCACCCACCGCGGTCTAGCTGCAAGCCGATCGCACAGCCAACGACCGCGAACAACACCGCATAAGGGAGTTTGAGTCGCCCAACCAGCGGGGACATAACACGACTCAGCGCTAACAACCCAGCAAAGCCGAAGACAGCCGAGTCGGTGCTCACTGTTTAGCTCAGGTGCGAACGCATTTTTTTCATCGCTGCCACTTCGATCTGGCGAATACGTTCAGCCGACACGCCGAATTCGGCCGCCAAGTCGTGCAGTGTGGCGCCGCCATCGTCTTGCAACCAGCGTGCCTCTACGATGCGCCGTGAGCGCTCGTCGAGAATGTCGAGTGCCTGCGTTAGACCACTGCCCTGCCTCACATCAGCAGCGTGACGCTCAAGCACTTGCGTGGGATCTGAGCGACCCTCGTCTGACAGGTAGGCGATCGGTGCGTATGACTCGTCATCGTCGTCCTGATTTTCGAGCGACAGTTCGCGCCCCGACATCCGGACTTCCATTTCACGGACGTCTTCGGGACTTACCTTTAACGTTGCAGCGATCTCTGCCACTTGGTGAGTGTCAAGCGTTTGACCGTCGGGTCGCATGCTGCGCAAGTTAAAAAACAACTTGCGTTGGGCTTTGGTGGTGGCGACCTTAACCATACGCCAGTTGCGCACAACGTACTCATGAATTTCGGCTTTAATCCAGTGCACCGCAAACGATACGAGGCGCACGCCTCGCTCGGGATCAAAGCGTTTAACCGCCTTCATCAGCCCAACGTTGCCTTCTTGAATCAAATCTGCGTGAGGCAAACCGTAGCCTAAATATTGCCTGGCGACGGAAACCACCAAGCGCAGATGCGACAGCACAAGTTCGCGAGCCGCGGCGATATCCTCGTTGTCGCGCAAGCGACGCGCGAGCGTGAGTTCTTGCTCAGCGGACAGCACCGGCAGGCGGTTGACGGTCGTGATATAGGCCTCAATCGTCCCCAGCGAGCCGGGATTCGAGATAGCCATTGCAAGTTGTGATGGTTGTAAAGTCAAAGCAGCTGAATTTGTCATGAGAAAATCGCTCCAAAACACGGACACGATGCATCTGGATATATTAGCACTCTCGTTGCCCGAGTGCTAATAAGACGGTCTTATGATCAGAAAGTTCCGCATTTCTTCGTGGGGTGTTAATCTCAAGGGGCTGCGGTCGGCGACTAGCGGGCGATAGCCTTGCTGGTTTATTTTGGGTCTGGTATGTCCGATTTAGTCAAGTTTTTATCAAAGATTTTGCTAGCTTGTCTTGTTGTCATAGCCATGGGCTGGACAACCTATATCGGTGTGCGCTTTTATCATGCTGAGCAAGTGGCATATCGCTGGGTGTCGGGCTTAGCCGCCAAGCAGGCGCAGTTTGAGAAAAAGGTCGCCAGCGGTGGTGGCAACACACTGACTGGCTATGCCCCGCCAGACCGGGCCAAGGTCATCGCTGGCGTCGAGGGTAATCTCTCGGGCCTGACCTATGATGCACTGCAAAAGCGCCTCTTGGCCGTTTCCAACAAGCCCACCGCCCTTCATGCGCTATCGATTGATGGTCAATTGCTAGCAACCTACCCAATTAAAGGGATGTCAGATGTCGATGGGGTCGCTTGGGTAGGCGGTAACCGCGTGGCGTTAGTCAATGGGGCGCGCAACCGGATCGCGCTAGTCGAAATCCCAGCAACCCCGCAAACGATTGACACCACTCGCAGTTTCTCACTGGTTTTAAGATTTGGCGAGTCAGAGGACAGTAATCACGGTTTTCAAGGCTTGGGCTACGACCTCAAGCGCGACCGCCTTTATATCGCTAAAGAACACAGTCCAAGGGCCTTATACCGAGTCAGCGGGCTAAATTATCTGCAGTCTCCCGATTCGCGCGGCCTACGTATTGAAAATGTCAGCCGTTGGCTTGAAGAGGTACCCTTTGCCACTGACCTGTCTTCCGTCGAGGTTGACCCGGTCACTGGGCGCGTGTTCCTGTTAAGCGAAGAGTCTCAGATGATTGTGCAGCTCGACGGCGATAGCGGCGAAGGCCGGGGCATGTTGTCCTTATCGCCTAACAAAGGCGCCACCCCGATGCCTAGACCAGAAGGCGTGGCAACCGACGAGGCAGGCAGTCTGTATATTGTCAGCGCGCCAAATTTGTTCTACCGCCTACGCAAGCCCTAGGCTTAGTTTTAATCATGAAGCGTCTTTAGCGATGGCTCGACTCCCTCGGCTATTTGCGCCGGATCAGGCGCAACTCATTACGGCACAGTTCTCCCCTGCCACCGCCTGTGTGCTGAGTGCCTCGGCGGGGCAAATCTTTGTACGTTTGACCGGTTGGCTAGGGCAGAGTGCCCACCAGCATCGCGTTGCGATACACGGTTGGTGCATTGCTTCAACAGGGTTATACGTGCTCGCCACATCAGGCGAATCAAGCGGCGTGTCTCGCTTGATTCAAGACCTTGGGCGCCGTTTGGCTGCGCACTTAAAGGTTGGCGGCGTATTTAGCGGGCGGTACCGCTCAACGATCCCACAACCCGAACGCTGGGTCTTGCCTTGCCTCATTTGGTTA
>CAMCII010000256.1 GCA_945874505.1 Bordetella parapertussis
GGTATCGTCTTGCAATTGTTCGTGACTGAGCAGGGGCAGGCTAAAAATGGAACGGGCTGGCTGGTCGCACATGGCAGTCAGCAATTGCCTGAATTGAAGGGCTAAGCGCTCAATGCTTGCTTGCACGAACAGGTCGGTGCTGAACTCGATACTGCAAAAGAGCGTTCGGTCCCTCTCTTGAACCGAAAGTGTGAGGTCAAATTTTGAGACAAACGTCTCGGGGGTGATCATTTCGAGTGTGAGCGTGTCAAACTGCAGCTCTGCAATCGGTGCATTTTGCATGACAAACATTGTCTGAAATACGGGTGTGTAACTCAGAGTGCGCTCAGGCTTGAGTTCTTCGACAATATACTCAAACGGAAGGTCTTGGTGTGCAAACGCGTCAAGTACTGTTTTTTTAACGCGCTCGATTAGGTTCAGAGCCGTGGGTTGACCTGAAAGATCGACCCGCAAGGGTAACGTGTTGACAAAAAAGCCAACGAGGCTTTCAAGCTCAGAGCGATTACGGCTCGACATGGGCGACCCAACGACTAAGTCTGTCGTACCGGCCAGGCGCGCGAGTAGCGTTGACCAAGCACTGAGTAAGGTCATAAAGAGTGTGCCACCCGTTTGTTGGGTCAAGTTGCGCACGCGATCCATCAACGCGGCTGGGAGCTCAAAAGAAAAAGCCTTGCCGCGGTAACTGGCGCTTGGTGGGCGAGCATGATCTGTCGGCAATTCGAGCAGTGCAGGTGCGTCTTTTAGTTGAGCGAGCCAATAGGCGCGTTGGCCAGCCAGTCGCTCACGACTAAACCAACTGCGTTGCCAGTTTGCATAATCAGAATATTGCAAAGGTAGCTTTGAAAGAGGCGAAGGCTGATTGTCTAAATAGGAACGATAAAGTTCAACGACCTCATTTTGTAGCAGCGCCATCGACCAATTATCTGAAACGATGTGGTGCAGCGTGATGATCAAAAAATGCGAGGTCTCGCTATTGCGCAATATCATCGCGCGAAGCAAGATATCTCGTGTCAGGTCAAAGGGGCGGTTGATTTCTTGCGCGATCAGGCTTTGAGTGGCATTCGCCTGTTCTGGGGCGCTCAGGTGTTCTAAAGACACCCGGGCGATCTTGAAGGGTTGCTGTGGCAGTAGGCGAGCAACAGGGCTGCCGTCTAGTTCAATGAACGTGGTACGCAACGCCTCGTGGCGGTTGATCAGTTCTGTAAAAGCGCGCTCAAGTATTTCTTCGTCAAGCCTTCCGGTCATACGTACCGTACCCGAGATCAGGTACGTGGCGTTTTGTCCTTCGAGTTCACTTAAAAACCAGAGCCGTTGTTGCGCAAAGGACAGTGCCGAGTGTTGCTTGTCGTGCCCAGTGAGTCGGCTAATGTGCGGCGTCTGCGCAATAGAAGATGTTGACTCGGCCACGACAAGTGTTTGCGCGAGTTGTTCAATCGTCGGGCGATCGAACAGAGTGTTGATCGCGAGTTCAAGAGAAAAATTATCGCGTATTTTTGAGATCAATTGGACGGCAAGCAGTGAATGCCCGCCCAAATTGAAGAAATTGTCTTTAATGCCAATTTGTTCGATGCCTAACAGCGATGACCAAAGTTCACAAAGTCTCTGCTCAAGTTCACTACTTGGGGCCACATACAGCATTTGCTGCTGGGTGAAGTCTGGCGAAGGTAGCGCTTTGCGATCAATTTTTCCGTTTGGGGTTAAGGGTAGGCGATCAAGCGTTAAGAAGGCTGCGGGAATCATGTGGTTAGGCAACAGAGCGCCCACCGCTTGCCGAAGGACCGTTGGTTCTGGAATGATTTGGTCGGTTCGAGCGACTAAGTAGGCGACTAGCTGTTTGGCGCTGCCTTCGTTTCGCACTTGTACTGAGCATTGCGCAATCTCAGGGATTGAAGACAATGCCGCCTCTATTTCGCCCAACTCAATTCGAAAACCTCGAATCTTGACCTGTGTGTCAATACGCCCGACATAGACCAGGACGCCACTTTTAGTCCAGTAAGCAAGGTCACCACTGCGATACATTCTTGCCCCAGGCTTAAACGGATTTGCAACAAAGCGCTCGGCGGTTAAGTCTGGTCTGCCTAAATAGCCGCGTGCAAGACCGGCGCCCGCAATATACAACTCCCCCGTCACTCCAATCGGCACCGGGTTCAGAGATTCATCAAGGAGGTAAATCTGGCTGTTATGAATGGGTCGACCAATCGGTGGCGTTTTAAAGGTGTCAGACGTTTGACAGTACCAGTACGTCACGTCAATTGCAGCCTCAGTCGGTCCGTATAGGTTCCAGAGCTTGGTCGCGGGCCACTGCGCAAAAACCGTTTCCTGCAGCGCGGCACTTAGCGCTTCTCCACTTGTAATCAGATGACGAATATTTAGTGAAGCATGATCAAGTTTTGTATTTAAAAATGTCTCAAGCATAGACGGCACGAAATGTAACGTAGTGATCTGCTCTTGAAGAATAATTTGTTCAAGGTAGCTGGGGTCTTTGTGTCCGTCAGGTTTGGCGATGACCAAAGTTGCGCCAAAGCAAAGTGGCAAAAAGAATTCCCATACTGACACATCGAAAGACCAGGGCGTCTTTTGCAAGACTCGATCTGTAGGTGTCAGTTTTAATACAGACTGCATCCAATCTAAACGATTGAGAAGCCCCAAATGTGTATTGCCCGCACCCTTGGGCGTGCCAGTTGAGCCCGAGGTATAGAGCAAGTAAACGAGACTGTCTGGAGTCATCAAGCCGGTGCGCTCGGACGGTGTCAATGTCGCGCTAGTGAAGCCCGCAAGCTTTGCATTAAGCTCTTTAGCACTGAAGTCCAGTACGGGCGTTTCAGTGTCTGACGGTTGAAAACCTCTCGCGGTAACGCCAATGGATTGCGTGTGTGTAATGAGTAGGCTGGCTCGACTATCTTTGAGCATAAAGGCCAATCGAGTGCTAGGGTAGTCAAGATCAAGTGGCAGGTAGGCTGCACCGCTTTTACAGACGGCTAATAGCGCTATCACCATTTCAAGTGAGCGCGGGAGCGCTAAGGCAACAATCTGCTCAGGTCCAACACCCAGACTCATTAAATAACGGGCTAACTGATTGGTGCGCCGATCGAGCTCTGAGTAGGTGAGCGCTTCGCTTTCAAATCGCAGGGCAAGGTGTTGGGGCTGTCTGAGGACGCGCTGTTCAAAAAGCGTGCAAATGTTCTGGTCAGCAGTGATCTCACAGGCCGTCGCATTCCACTCTTGCAATATAGTGTGACGTTCAGAATCGAGCATGATGGCTAACTGCGAGACGCGTTGCTCTGGCTGCTTGGCTAGGTCGCTCAGTAATTGCAAGTAGTGCTGAACAAAACGCTTAATCGTATCAGGTTCAAATAATGCGGTACTGTATTCCAATTCTCCTAGCAGCTCACCTCCTTGTTCTTCGAGTTTAAGTGTGAGGTCAAACATTGAAGTACCCGTGTTGATTGGCAGGCTCGTGAGCAATAGGTCACCGGCCTTGAAGCCTGCTCGTTCTTGATTTTGCGATTGCAAAACGAACATCACTTGAAAAAGCG
Source organism: Bordetella parapertussis (assembly GCA_945874505.1). Taxonomy (GTDB): domain Bacteria; phylum Pseudomonadota; class Gammaproteobacteria; order Burkholderiales; family Burkholderiaceae_B; genus Zwartia; species Zwartia parapertussis_J. Next base: position 3,537 of record CAMCII010000256.1, read on the forward strand.
GACTAAAGCTTGCATTGCGCTCAGGCTGAAGTGCTTCGACCAAGCGGTCAAAGGGCATGTCCTGATGCTGATAGGCCGCCAAACACGTTTGTCGAACTTGCTTGAGCAAATCTATACCCGTTGTTGTGCCGTTGAATAACGTTCGAAAGACGAGTGTGTTTGCAAAAAAACCAACTAAAGGTTCTAGCTCTGGGCGGTTGCGGCTCGCGACGGGAGAGCCCACGATGATATCGGTCTGATTGCTGTAGCGGGCCAGAAGTGCAGAGAAAATGGCCAAGAGCGTCATAAATAAGGTCGTGCCGGCTGCTTGGCCGAGCGCTTTGAGAGAGCCCAATAAGGTTGCATCGATCGCAAAATGATACATATCCCCCGTAAAACTTTGAACGGCGGGGCGAGGGTGATCTGTCGGCAGTTCAAGTAAGGCTGGAATCTCTTTCAGTTGCGCTTTCCAGTACTCAATTTGAGTGTTTAAACGAGCACCGCTCAACCAGTCACGCTGCCATAAGGTAAAGTCGCCGTACTGTATCGGTAAGGGGGGCAGCGAAGGTGCGCGGCCTTCGCAAAAGTCCACATACAGCGTCGTGATCTCTTTTAAAAGAACGTTACCAATTGACCAACCGTCCGAAACGATATGATGAATGGTGAGCAGCAGCACGTGGTGCTGGTCATTCAGTTTGATGAGGGAAGTGCGAAGCAACTGATCGCTAGAGAGGATAAAAGGGGTATGCGCCTCTTGAATAGCAAGGGCCATGACTTTAAGTTCTTGCTCGTGTACCTCTAGTTGGCTAATGTCGATCAGAGTGGTGTGTACGTTTGCTGAGGGGTGAATCACCTGGATAGGGTGACCTTTGTTCGTCAAAAAATTAGACCGCAGCGTTTCGTGTCGGTTGACGATTTCGGTAAACACTTTTTCGAGCGCCTGCCGATTAAGTGGTCCGTCAAGCCTGACGGCCACAGGCATGTTGTAAGTTGCGCTTGGTCCCTCGAGTTGGTCAAGAAACCAGAGCCGTTGTTGAGAAAAAGAGAGCGGTGGAGTTGTTGCGGTAAGCGCTCGGCGTGCGATCGGCTCTGGTGCAGAGGGTGTTTCGCGGGATCGCGCGGAAATTCGCTGCAACAGCGCGCGTTTAGAGGGTGACAGGTTTGCCAAGCGATCGGAAAAGCCGGTCATCTAATTTTCTGCACTGAGTCTTTATGCCGTAAATAGGAAATCTATCTTAGCAACATTCAATCTTTATGCCGTAAGTAGGAAATTTATGCTTGCAACATTCAATCTTCAAGCCGCAGATAGGAAATTTATCCTTGGGGCATTTTATGGTAATGAACCTTGATGTTGAGCGACTATATAGGCCAATTGAAGTTCTGCGAGGATCTGCGAGGATCTATAAGTATTATTGTTTGTTAGACCGCTGTTCATTGACTCAGCCATTTAACGGGTAACATTTTGTTGAACATTTCAGGAGAATTCGCATGAACAGTCAAGACCTCTATAAAAAAGGAATGGAAGTCCGTCGCTCGCTACTCGGCGAGGAGAGTTTTAAAACTTCGAACTCAGGAATTTATAGTCATCCACTGATGAAAGATTTCATCGAAGTTACAGCGACTTCGGTTTTTGGTGCGCTCTGGGCGAGACCGGGGCTTGATCTTAAAACCAGAGCACTCGTCGTGATGGTCTCTGACGTTGCAACAGGTCAAATGGCTGAGCTTCCGATTCATATGGTCTTTGCGCTTAGGCAAGGCTGGAAGCCAGCAGAAATTATCGAGGTGCTGCTTCAATTGATGGGCTACGTTGGCGCCCCAAAAATTCGAGAATCGATGGTGATCGCAGTAGAAATCATCGATGGGTACGAAGAGAGTATGCGTACCCAGAACGGTTTGTCTGCAAAGCGCGCGCGCAAGCAGGCAGTTAAAAAATCAACCAAAAAATAGTTTGCTTGATTGAATCATTGAACGATTGAATGATTGAATGATTGAATGATTGAATGATTGAATGATTGATCAATTGATTAGCCCGAGTTTGCTCAAAAAGTATCAGATAGAAGAAAACTACGTTTGATAGCAGGTATCTCTGTTTCTGAATACACACACATATCCAAACGGTTATCGTCTGTTGCGCGATAGGGCGGTTCACCCCAAGACTCCCACCAAGGCATAAGCCCGTCAAAGTCTTTGTTAAATTCCTCTGAGGTCACGTCCAGCAGATTCGGCATGTCCTCGTAGGTCCGGGTGATCGAGCCGGCTTCGCGCGTGAGGCGGCTATGAACACGCCATTCAAGAAGCGTCTCATCAAAAAATGGCTGAGATAATTCGGCGCTAAGTCGCTG
>CAMCII010000257.1 GCA_945874505.1 Bordetella parapertussis
TAGTTGTCTCTCAAAAGAAGTCGTTCGTCCATCGTATAATCACGCTTTGCGCCCGGAGCTTTTTATGCGTCTTATCCAAACTGCGCTCACCTTCGATGACGTACTGCTTGTGCCGGCGTTTTCACAGGTGTTGCCGCGCGACACTTCGTTGGTTACCCGTTTAACCCGAAACATTTCACTCAATATCCCCTTAGTCTCGGCCGCAATGGATACGGTGACCGAATCGCGTCTGGCAATTGCTATGGCCCAAGAAGGCGGTATCGGGATCATTCACAAAAATCTAACTGCTGACGAGCAGGCTAAAGAGGTCTCGCGCGTCAAGCGTCACGAATTCGGTATCGTCACTGACCCAATTACGGTGACTCCTGATATGAAAGTGCGTGAGGCGATTGCCTTGCAGAAGCAGCACGGTATTTCTGGCTTACCCGTGGTGCAGGGTCGCAAAGTCGTGGGTATCGTCACAAACCGCGATTTGCGTTTTGAAGATCGTCTTGACGCACCGCTTAGCAGCGTCATGACCCCGCAAGACCGTCTGATCACCATGAAAGAAGGCGCAACACTGGCTGAAGCACAAAAATTGATGCACCAACATCGCCTCGAGCGTGTGTTGATTGTGAACGATGCCTTCGAACTACGTGGTTTAGCAACGGTGAAAGATATTGTCAAAAACACTGAACACCCTGCTGCGTGTAAAGATAGCCATGGGCAGCTGCTTGTGGGTGCTGCAGTGGGTGTGGGTGATGGCACCGAAGAGCGTGTCGCAAAATTGGTTGCCGCGGGCGTTGATGTCATTGTCGTTGACACGGCACATGGTCACTCAAGCGGCGTCATCGAGCGCGTACGTTGGGTAAAAGCCAATTATCCTAAGGTCGAAGTGATTGGTGGCAACATTGCCACGGCGGATGCCGCGCGTGCGTTGCACGAAGCGGGTGCAGACGCAGTGAAAGTTGGCATTGGTCCAGGCTCGATTTGTACAACCCGTGTCGTGGCTGGTGTGGGCGTGCCCCAAATCACTGCGATCTCGGATGTGGCTCGCGCTTTAAAAGGTACCGGCGTGCCGCTGATTGCTGACGGTGGCGTGCGTTTTTCAGGTGATGTGGCTAAAGCCTTGGTGGCGGGTGCGTCGTCGGTGATGATGGGCGGCATGTTTGCCGGTACTGAAGAAGCCCCGGGCGAAGTGGTGTTGTATCAAGGGCGTTCGTATAAATCGTATCGTGGCATGGGCAGCTTAGGCGCCATGACCGATGGTTCGGCTGATCGTTACTTTCAAGACCCAGCCAATAACGCCGACAAACTCGTACCCGAAGGCATCGAGGGTCGCGTGCCTTACAAAGGCAGCGTGTTGCAGATTATTTTTCAGTTGGTGGGCGGTGTGCGTGCCTCAATGGGTTATTGCGGTTGCGCCACGATCGAAGAGATGCGTACTAAGCCTGAGTTTGTACAAATCACTTCGGCAGGGTTTCGCGAATCACACGTACACGATGTTCAAATTACTAAAGAAGCTCCGAACTATCGTTCAGAGTAAAGTGCCGCAGCAGTCATTGAATATCAGGCTTTTATTTCTCGCACCGGCCTCTTGGCCGGTGTCTTTCATTTAGATATTTATACAGGTTAGTGATATGCATCAGCGCATCTTGATTCTTGATTACGGCTCACAAGTCACCCAGTTGATTGCGCGTCGTGTGCGCGAGGCTGGTGTGTACTGCGAGCTTCATCCCGGTGATGTCTCTGCCGTGTTCTTAAAGAATCAGTTGTCGCAGGGGTTAAAAGGCATCATCCTGTCAGGCAGTCATGCCTCGGCCTACGATGAGTCATCGTTAAAGGTCCCTGCTGAAGTCTTTAGAGCTGGGGTGCCAGTGCTAGGGATCTGTTATGGCATGCAAGCCATGGCGCAGCAACTAGGCGGCGAGGTTAGCTACGCAGATCATCGTGAATTCGGCTACGCCGAGGTGCGTGCGCGTGGTCACACGCGGTTGCTGAAAGATATCGACGACTTCACCACGCCCGAAGGGCATGGCATGCTCAAAGTCTGGATGAGTCACGGTGATCAGGTGACGCGTTTGCCTGAGGGTTTTAAAGTGATGGCCTCGACCGCGTCGTGCCCGATTGCTGGCATGGCTGACGAAGCTCGCAAGTTTTATGCGGTGCAGTTTCATCCTGAAGTCACACACACAGTTAAAGGCCAAGCCTTGCTCGAGCGCTTTGTTCACGAGATCTGTGAGTGCCAAGGCGACTGGACGATGCCTAATTATGTCGATGAAGCGATTGCACGTATCCGTGAACAGGTTGGCGATGACGAGGTGATTTTAGGGTTGTCGGGCGGTGTGGATTCATCCGTCGCCGCAGCCTTGATTCACAAGGCGATTGGTGATCGCTTAACCTGCGTGTTTGTCGATCACGGTTTGCTGCGCTTAGACGAAGGCAAGCAAGTGATGGAGACCTTCGCTCAAAGCATGGGTGTACGCATTATTCATGTCGATGCGACTGAACAGTTTATGGGCAAGCTCGCAGGGGTGTCTGACCCCGAGGCCAAACGCAAGATTATTGGTCGTGAGTTTGTTGAAGTGTTTCAGGTTGAGGCGGGCAAGCTCAAACAAGCCAAGTGGCTTGCACAAGGCACGATCTATCCTGATGTGATTGAGTCGGCCGGTGCTAAAACGGGTAAAGCCGTAGCGATCAAGTCGCATCACAACGTCGGTGGTTTACCCGATACTTTGAATTTGAAGTTGCTCGAGCCGCTACGCGAGCTGTTCAAAGATGAAGTGCGTAAACTAGGTGTGGCCTTGGGCTTACCCCACGGTATGGTGTATCGCCATCCGTTTCCAGGCCCAGGTCTCGGTGTGCGTATCTTAGGTGCCGTCACAACTGAATTTGCTGATCTGCTGCGCCGTGCTGACGCGATCTTTATCGAAGAACTTCGTAACACCATCGACCCAGACAGCAAACAAAGCTGGTACGACTTAACCTCGCAAGCGTTTGCGGTTTTCTTGCCTGTTAAGTCAGTGGGCGTGATGGGTGACGGGCGCACCTACGACTATGTCGTAGCGCTGCGCGCGGTGCAAACCTCAGACTTTATGACGGCAGATTGGGCGCCGTTACCTTACCCCTTACTTGGTAAAGTGTCTTCGCGCATTATTAACGAAGTACGCGGCATTAATCGGATTGTTTACGACGTATCCAGCAAACCGCCGGCAACGATTGAGTGGGAGTAGGGTTCTACAATTGTTGAAATTGTCTATTTGAATCGGTGTTGGCTATAAATCACGAAACTAGCTTATTGCTCATGCAATCTGGATGGCTCTAGGTTGGATTGACAGCTGCCGTTGGCCTAAATGTATCTGGGCAAACCCGTGCCCCATGCCGTGATGTGGTGCTGGTGTTATGCCGCGGATTTAGGGGCACGAATGCCGCCGTGTTGTTAGGCGCGATCAGATGAGCTATTCTTCAGCAGCGTTGCTGCAACCCATTACGGAACTTTAGGCGACCACGTCATGCCAAAAAAAATAGTACGCTTACCACGCCCAGACGGAGTCGCGCGTCGACAGATCGCCTGGGTCGGCGTGCTGTCGGTTGGCGGTATTCACCTGCTGGCAATGCTTGCGTGCTTGCCATGGCTGTTCAATTGGTCAAGTGTGTGGGTCATGGTTGTTGGTGTATTTGTATTTGCTTACCTGGGGATTAATCTTGGCTATCATCGCCTGTTGACCCATAAAGGTTTAGTGTGCCCTAAGTGGCTTGAACATGTTTTTGCCGTACTGGCAATTTGCTGCATGCAAGATACTCCCGCTAGGTGGGTGGGGATACATCGTTGGCATCACGTTAAGTGTGATGGGTCAGATGATCCTCATACCCCCTTGGCAGGATTCGTTTGGGGATATGTAGGTTGGGTATTTTTAAAAAATGACCAAATCGATCGCCAAACGATCTACACACATTTCGCCAAAGATATTTTGCGCGATCCTTTTTACAAAAAGCTCGAGACAACGGCACTGTATAGTTTGATCGTCGTGGCGTCTTGGGCATTGTTCTTTTCTGTCGGCTTTGCGCTAGAACTGCTTTGGGGTGGATCGCTCTTGCAGGCGACTCAATTTGGTTTCAGCCTATTAGTTTGGGGTGTCTTTGTACGTACGGTTGTGGTCTGGCACATCGCCTGGACGGTGAATTCTCTCGCGCACTTATTTGGATATCGCAATTACAGTACCTCGGACAATAGTCGCAATAATTGGTTTGCTGCACTGATATCTCTCGGCGAAGGTTGGCATAACAACCACCATGCAGACGCTCGTTCTGCCCGGCACGGACACCGTTGGTTTGAGATCGATCTCACATTTTCGATGATTCAGTTGCTAGAGTTTGTGGGTCTAGCATCCAATGTGGTAAGGCCGCGCAAGCGCCTGACTGATTCGGATAAGATTAATCGTTAATTGTGTAACCTAACCGCATCGGTCACGCTTGCTTTCGCGAAATCACCGGTCACCTTCATATACGCAGTTGGCAGAGCAGACGGGCATTATTAACGAAGTACGCGGTATCAATCGGGTTGTTTACGATGTATCCAGCAAACCGCCGGCAACGATTGAGCGGGAGTAAAGTTCTACAGGTGTTGAAATTGTCTTTTTGAATCGGTGCCGACTATGACTCACGAAAAAAACTTGTTGCTCATGCAATCTGGATGGCTCTATGTTGGCTTGACTATTGCCGTCTTGTTTTTTTTCTTTTTTGGTTGGCGTTATGGACAGGTCATCAGGCGCAAGCAGAACAAAGAGTCTGCCGAGTTCAGTAGCATTTTTATTACTTCGATTTTTGGTTTCTTTGCGATCTTAGTTGCGTTTCAGTTGTCTGGATCAACCCAGATTTACGAGACCCAGCGTAAGCGGACAATGGACGAGATTATCAGCATCTCGGGGGTGATCGACGCAGCAAGTCTGCTGCGAGCCGAGGATAGGGCAGACGTTCTAAAACTATTAGTCGGATACATTGAGCAACGAGAGACGTTTTATCACAGACCAATACACCCAGCAGGAATTGAGACTCTAGGTCGTGAACAGAAAGACCTAGGCATGGGTTTGGTGCGTCATGCGTACATGTTACTGCCTAAATATGGTGGTGACGATCGCGTCATGTTTAAGAGCTTTCTAAGCCACGTGCAGTTAATGAATACGAGTTTTGATCAGCAATATGCATCTATTTTTATGCACATGCCGCCAATCCTCTGGCAGGCGCTTGTCACCTTATTGATGATCATTTCAGTAATATGCGGCTATAAAACCGGCATTGAAAAGGGACAACAGTTTGGGTTAACCGCGGCTTTTCTTGTTGTCGTTCTTGCCGCGATTATCATTTGTCTAAATTTAGGCAACCCAAGGGTGAGTGCCCTTGAGGTAGACTTGTTTGACGCACTGTTTCCAAAGTTGTTGCTTCATATAGATTCGATTCAGTAGTTGAAAGATCGAGCGTATAAGATATTAAGAGGTTATTAGCCAATTTTCCCAGATTGGCTTGTGCAACGGCAATAACCCTAGTGCCGGTGTAGCCGAACACTCGCAATTCCTCACAGCTAGACGAAAAGTCTCACAGGGGCTGTTAGAGTATTAGCAATTTAATTGAGGCGGCTTCGGTATCATATTTTAAAGCCCCACAACTCATACGTCAAAATGCGATTTACAGCTAAAAAAAACTGCTAAGCGATTGTTGATTCAGACAGCCCAGAACTCACATGACGCTACGAGCACTCAACGTATGTAGAGCGGTATTTGCTCTCTTGTCTTTTATTTGCGTGCTATCGGCTAGCTCGGCCTTGACGTTGACTGAGCTATTGGATCAGTCAATTC
>CAMCII010000258.1 GCA_945874505.1 Bordetella parapertussis
GCAGCGAATGCCTTTTCGCTGCCCGTGATGACGATGCAACCCACCTCATCGTTGGCATCAAAGGCAAGTAATGCGGCGCCAAGCTCGTTCATCAGCGCATCGTTCAGGGCATTGAGTGCTTTGGGGCGGTTCAAGGTCAACAGGCCGACGCGGCCTCGAGTTTCAATCAGTACGAACGCTTCGCTCATGAGGAAATCCTGGAAAATGTGAAATAAGATAGCGATATGAAAAGCAAACCCATACTTTATAGTTTAGAGCCTTTTGATTTGGCGGGACACCGCTTTCGCATCACGCTCACGATTTCCAAGCCTAATCCGCGAGGCCAAATCTTGTCGCTGCCCGCCTGGATTCCTGGCAGCTATCTGATTCGAGACTTTGCGCGCCAAATCGAGACAATTTCGGCTCGCGCGGGCAATCGCCGACTGACCGTAGTCAAGCTCGACAGCCATAGCTGGCGCGTAGAGCCTTGCGCGGGGCCCCTGCACATTACAACCACCGTCTACGCCTGGGATCTTTCGGTACGCGGGGCGCACCTCGATGAAACGCACGGCTTTTTTAACGGCACAAGTGTCTACTTACGGCCCCACGGATTTGAAGACCAGCCTTGCCGGGTCACGCTGATTGCACCAGCTCTGGCAAATTGGCGAGTCTTCACAAGCCTGCCTCAAACCGCTCAACCGACCCCCAGCCTCAAAATAGCCAGAGACTTCGCCAATGGCTTTGGCGTCTATGAAGCGCGTAATTACGATGACTTGCTTGATCATCCCGTCGAAATGGGCAGGCCTCAAGTCGTTCGGTTTGAAGCATGCGGCGCTTCTCATGAGATGGTGTTCACAGGTCTCATCCCCAACTTAGATCTCAAACGCATTGCGCGCGACGTCAAAGCAATTTGCGAAACACAGATTCGTTTTTTTGAACCTGACACTGTACAGGCGCCATTTTTAGACACCGCACTGAAGTACGTCTTTATGACGATGGTTACGGGCGACAGTTACGGTGGCCTTGAGCACCGCGCCTCAACCGCCTTGATGGCTGCGCGTAAAGATCTGCCCACCCTCGGAGTCAAAAAGGCCCCAGAGGGCTATCAGACCTTTTTGGGCTTAGTTAGCCACGAATATTTTCATACTTGGCACGTCAAACGCATCAAACCAGCGGTCTTCGCGCCCTACGATCTGACAAAAGAAACGCACACACGTTTGTTGTGGATTTTTGAAGGATTCACGTCTTACTACGATGACCTGATGCTGTTGCGCAGCGGCGTGATCTCTGAGTCTGACTATTTACGAACTCTTGGCAAACAAATTAGTGGCGTGCATGCCTCGCCTGGCCGACACAAGCAATCAGCGGCCGAGAGTTCGTTTGACGCCTGGTCACGCTATTACAAGCAAGACGAAAACTCTCCAAATGCCTTAGTAAGTTATTACACGAAAGGCTCTCTGATTGCGCTTGGCTTGGACCTAACGATTCGTAGCGCCACCAACCAAACGTTTAGCTTAGATGATGTCATGCGAGCGTTGTGGGAGCTGTATGGGCGAGATTTTTATCTTGGTGCGGCCCGCGGCTTAAAAGAGAAGGCTTTCGTCCGCTTAGTATTAGACTGCACTGGAGTCGACATTTCAGAGCAAATCGCCAGGTGGGTCTACGGCCGCGAAGATGTCCCGTTGCGAGCACTGTTTGCCCTGCACCGAATCGATATGCACTGGAACGCCATGAATCACTTGCCAACACTTGACGTTCGCACGCGTAAACAAGGAGATCATGTTGTGCTGGCAACAGTGTTCGAGCACGGTGCCGCGCATCAAGGTGGCCTCTCAGCGCAAGACATACTCGTCGCGATTGAGGGTGTACGTATTGATTCGGTTAACAGTTCGTTAGAAAGTGTATTAGCCCGCCATTCACCAGGCGAGCGCGTCAGAGTTCATGTGTTTAGGCGCGATGAGTTGCGTGAATTTTCGGTTAAGCTCGCAGCCCCTGCTCAAACGCAATGCGAACTCAAACCTATGACTGCACCTTTATGACGCGCGCCGATACAGATGACTTTGCTTCACTTTTTTCAAAAGAGATCGCGCTGTTAGACGTACGCGCACCACTTGAGTTTGAGCAAGGCGCATTTCCTAATGCGACCAATTTGCCGCTCATGAATGACCAAGAGCGCCATCAAGTTGGCCTGCGCTATAAACAGGTCAACCAAGACGCAGCCATCCAACTCGGACACGAGTTGGTCTCGGGTGATATCAAAGCGGCGCGGGTTGCTCAATGGAAGACCTTTGCGCAAACACACCCCGAAGGCTACCTCTACTGCTTTCGAGGGGGGCTACGCTCTCGCATTTCACAGGCCTGGCTTGCTGAAGCTGGCATCGAATACCCGCGTATCGTGGGCGGCTACAAAGCCATGCGCACTTTCTTACTCGAGTCACTGACCAGACATGTCGACACCTCTGATTTTGTCTTGGTCTCAGGCCTGACTGGGTCTGGCAAAACTGAGGTGATTCAAGCACTGAGTTCGACTGTTGATCTCGAAAAGCTTGCGCATCACCGCGGCTCAAGCTTTGGCAAACACGCCACCGATCAACCCGTACAAATCAACTTTGACAACAGCTTGGCGATTGCCCTGTTACGTTTGCACGCGCAAGGAAAGTCGCGCATTGCGCTCGAAGATGAATCTCGGATGATTGGTCGCTGCGCGCTTCCGATTCGCTTGCGCGAAAAAATGCAAAGCAGTTCGGTTGTCTGGCTTGAAGAGCCTATGGAGATTCGCGTTGAGCGAATTTTGCACGACTACGTCGAAGATCTGGGTGCACAATTTGCAGCCAAGCTCGGAGCCGAGGCGGGTTTCGAGGCCTTCTCGGCGCGCCTGCTCGAGAGCTTGCAAAACTTGATTAAACGACTAGGCGGCGAGCGTCACACCCGCCTCTCTACAGCCATGCAAGCGGCGTTAGACGAACAACAGTCAAAGGGAACTCTTGACCTGCATCGCGAGTGGATTCGGCCCTTGCTAAGCGAGTATTACGATCCCATGTATGAACATCAACGCACGAGCAAACTGGCGCGCGTGATTTTTTCGGGCGATCGCGCGGCAATCACCGAATATTTGCTTCACAAAGGATTTTAAGATGAACGACGTCAGCGAAAAGCAGCGCATCGAGCACAATAAATTATCGAAACGCCTCATGCGAGAAACTGGGCGGGCGATTGGTGACTACAACATGATCGAAGCCGGCGATCGCGTCATGGTGTGTTTATCAGGCGGAAAAGATTCGTACGCAATGCTCGATGTGTTACTGACACTACGCACTCGCGCGCCGATTGATTTTGACATCATCGCAGTGAATCTTGATCAAAAACAGCCAGGGTTTCCGGAAGATGTTTTGCCAAACTATCTGCGCGCACGCGACATCCCCTTTCATATTGAAAATCAGGATACCTACTCGATCGTCAAGCGACTAATCCCTGAGGGCAAGACGACATGCTCACTTTGCTCGCGCTTACGTCGCGGAATTTTGTATCGGGTTGCAGGCGAATTGGGCGCTACCAAAATTGCATTGGGCCATCACCGCGATGATATTTTAGGAACCTTCTTTTTAAACCTGTTTTATGGTGGCAAACTGAAGGCAATGCCACCGAAACTCGTTTCAGACGACGGCAAGAACACAGTGATTCGGCCGCTCGCATACATTCAAGAAACAGATTTAATCGCTTATGCCGACTGGAAGCAGTTTCCAATCATTCCTTGTAATTTATGTGGTTCACAAGAAAACCTCAAGCGCAAAGAAGTGGGACGTATGCTCGCCGAATGGGATAAGAAGCATCCGTCACGCGCGTGGAGTATTTTCAACGCGCTCGCAAACGTTGCACCATCGCACTTAATGGATCGTAATCTATTCGACTTTGTCGGCCTCAAACCAAACGGCATCTCTGATCCTGAAGGGGATCTGGCGTTTGATCCGCCGACTTTCGAGGCGGTGGCCGAGTTGCACAATGCGAGTACTGAAGAGCCTCGCGAGGCAAACCCTGCGAACCTAGGCATCAACCATCAAGTGATGCATTTTATTAAGCCGTCGGCAAACGCGTAGTTTCAAAAACTGATTTCGTTCGTTTAAACGAACGCGATCACGTCTTTGAAAAAGACAGCGACTTAGGTCACGCTTGGCACACACTTACTTGCGCAGCATGGGCAGAAGTAATCGCCATTCTGAGACTCAGTCAGTTTCACGGCCCGTCTTTTAAGACGGGCACGTGAATTAAGCCGCAGCGCCAGCGGCCGTTAACACCTGCTTGAGCTCGCCGCTTTGGTCCATCTCAGTCATGATGTCTGAGCCACCAATGAACTCACCCCCTACGTACAGCTGGGGAACAGTGGGCCATTGTGAAAACTCTTTGACACCGCTGCGAACCGCTTCGTCTTCAAGCACGTTGACTGTGACTAGAGTGGTGACGCCATTGCTTTTTAAGATCTGAATTGCCTTACCTGAAAAGCCACACTGTGGGGCTTGGGCTGTACCCTTCATAAACAGCACCACTGGGTTGTTGGTCACTGTGTCGCGGATAAAAGTTTGAACGTCGCTCATGCTGTCCCTCGTCAATAAAAGTGTAATAGTTAATTATAAGGATCCTACAAAGATCCGCCCGTTATTCTGGGCAAACCCGCTAAATCTTGTTTGGTTTGGACTGCGGTAAAACCAGCCTTTAGTAGTAACTGTGCAACCTCTTCGCCCTGCCCGTAACCATGCTCAAGCCACAACCAGCCGCCGTTGACTAATTGCTTCGGCGCGCCAACGATAATATGCCGTAACGCCGCCAAACCGTCGGCACCGTCCGTCAAGGCCCCAACTGGCTCAAACCGAAGATCGCCTTGCGTCATGTGCGGGTCGTTAAGAGCAATATACGGCGGGTTTGAAACGATCACATCGAATCGCCCCTCTGGCGGTAGGGCTTCGTACCAATTTCCCTGCCAAAACTGAACGGATGCGCTTAGTTGATGAGCATTCTTTTGTGCGATCGCCAGTGCATTTTCGCTTAGATCTGTAGCGACAACTCGAGCGGTTGGGCACGCGAGTGCAACGCTTATCGCCACCGCGCCGCTGCCAGTCCCCAAATCAAGTAAAGAGCAGCCTGCACCGTTACCCGTGGCCGGGCTTGGCCAAGAACGCTTAGTACAGTCTTCCAAGCTTTGCAGCGCCATTGCCACCAACAACTCGGTCTCTGGTCTTGGAATCAAAACGTCGGCCGAAACACTCAAGCGGTGCCCCATAAACTCTCGGTGTCCGACCAAATGCGCCATCGGCGTACCTTGGCGGCGTTGCGCAACCAAAGTCAAAAACTGCGCGGCAACCTCAGGCGCTATGGGGTCAGTATCGTGTGCCAGTAACCATTCACGCGGCTTACCCAGCACCATTTCAAGCAGCATCCGAGCCTCTAGGCGTGGCAAACCACTCATTGACGTCAACGATTGCGCCGTTTGCATCAGTGCTCGTCACCTAAAGCCGCCAACAACTCTGCCTGATGCTCGGCGATCAATGCGCCTGTTACGTCGTTTAAATCACCCTCCATGATGGCGCCCAGCTTGTAAAGCGTGAGGTTGATACGGTGATCGGTTAAGCGGCCTTGCGGAAAGTTATACGTGCGGATCCGTTCAGACCGATCCCCCGAACCAACCAGACTTTTACGCTGGGCAGCCTCTTTGTCATGGCGCTCGCGCTGAACTTTGTCTTTTAGCCTTGCCGCCAACACCTGCATGGCTTTGTCTTTGTTGCGATGTTGCGAACGGTCGTCTTGACACTCAACCACCAAGCCCGTGGGCAAATGGGTAATTCGCACGGC
>CAMCII010000259.1 GCA_945874505.1 Bordetella parapertussis
AAGGAGCTCGGCATGGCCTCGGTCAATAAAGTTATTTTGATGGGTAATCTTGGACGCGACCCAGAGGTGCGTTATAGCCCTGACGGCGCGGCCGTATGCAATGTATCGATTGCAACCACCAGCAGTTGGAAAGATAAAAACTCGGGCGAGCGCCGCGAAGAAACTGAATGGCACCGTGTGGTGTTTTACAACCGCTTAGCCGAAATCGCTGGCGAGTATTTGAAGAAAGGTCGTCCTGTTTACGTTGAGGGTCGTATCAAAACCCGTAAATGGCAAAACAAAGAAGGCGTTGATCAATACACCACTGAAGTTGTCGCTGACAACATGCAGTTGTTGGGTGGGCGTGACGGTGGCGACGGTGGCTCTTCGGGTGGTAACGAAGGCGGTTCAGGTGCATCGCGTCCAGCAGCCCGCGCGCAACAAGCTGCGCGTCCTGCTGCACCCGCAGCCGGTGGCGCGAACTTGTCTGACATGGATGACGATATTCCGTTCTAGCGCAGGTAGTTTGTCAACATAAGTCAATCGCACGGAGTCATTGATTTGACTCCGTTTTTTCTTGTTTGCATTTTTTGGGGTGGGTCCTTGAAAACTCATCTAGTGGCTTTTAAAGAAGGAAAAGGCATGGCCTCTGAAGCAATTTGGCTCTCATACGATCTTGGGATCAGAGGGGATTATGAATCGCTCTATGCATGGCTTGATCAGCACGATGCCAAGGAGTGTGGAGACAGTCTTGCATTTTTCAAATACGAGTACACCCACGATTTAAAAGCTGAATTGAAACTAGACTTAGAAAAAGCCATCGATACAAAAACCAAAAAAATCCGGATTTATATAATCTGGATGCAAGAGGGAAAACAAAAGGGTGGATTCCTGTTCGGAGGTCGAAAAGCATCCCCGTGGTTTGGGCATGGCAGTATCGAAACCCAAGACGATGAGCTTTAATCGATGTCGCAGCGAATACTGGTTGACACAGGGGTTTGGTCTTTCGAGCTGTCGTTGCGTCAAAACAGACCAATGAGTATGGTGGATTGCCTGCTCAGGAGAATCATGAGTGATGCAGAGCTATCGTTGGATGGATTTATCACGTTCAATGCCAATGACTTTCGTGACGTTTGCTCGGCTAGAAAAATTTCAATGCTGTAACTCGAGACTCTTTTAACGTATTCGCTCAGCGCAAACGCATTTAACAGCTGTTTGCTAGCCGACTTGTTGTTATGCTTGTGCAACAAGAAAACTTTCAGGAGATATCATGGATTTAGGAATTCGCGGTCGTAAGGCTATTGTGTGCGCTTCGAGCAAGGGCTTAGGCCTAGCCTGCGCACAACAATTGGCACGAGAGGGGGTCGACCTAGTGATGCTGGCGCGCGGGCAAGAGGTGCTTGAGGCGGCGGCTCAAGCTATTCGTGCCGAATCGGGGGTGAAGGTCACGACCATTGCGACCGACATCACAACGCCTGAGGGCCGTGCCAAGGTGTTGGCGATCTGCCCTGACCCTGACATCTTGATTACCAACGCAGGTGGCCCGAAGCCTGGCAATTTTCGTGACTGGAGCCGCGAAGACTGGCTCGCCGCGGTGGATGCCAACATGATTACACCCATCGAATTGATCCGTGCCACCGTTGACAAAATGATTGAGCGCAAGTTTGGTCGTATCGTCAACATCACCTCGGCGTCAGTCAAACACCCGATCGAGCATCTTGGCTTATCAAATGGTGCACGTGCCGGATTAACCGGGTTTATCGGGGGGCTGTCGCGTCAAACGGTTAAACATAATGTGACGATCAACAACTTGTTGCCCGGCCCGTTTGCCACCGATCGCCTGTTACAAACTACCGAAAAATTAGCGCGCGATAGCGGTAAAAGTCTCGATGACTTTATGGCACAGCGCCAAGCTGCTGTCCCGGCTGGCCGATTTGGCACACCCGCTGAATTTGGCCAAGCCTGTGCGTTTTTGTGTAGCGCGGGCGCAGGGTTTATGACGGGGCAAAACCTGCTGCTAGATGGCGGTATTTATCCTGGGACGCTTTAAGCTGCGGGCGAGACTCAGGCGCGGTGACTGATGGCGCGTGAGCGATTTAGAGTTGGTCATGCGCGTAGTTTTTCGGCTAGGGAGTGCAAGCTAATTGCTTGCGCGCCTTGGCGCAGCGGTATGACTTCGCTTCCTGGATAGACGACGTAGCGTTTCTCAATCCCTAGGTCGTCACATGCGGTGCTAAAACCTTTTTCTGGGCTTGGTGTCATCGAGCGTTTCACTTCGATGGCGATTTCGGGTTTACCCCCCTTTTCAAAAATCAGATCGATTTCTGCGCCGCCCTGCGAGCGGTAAAAATAAGGCGTGCGGCGGTCGCCCGCTGAGACGACGAGGCTTTCGATACAGTGCCCCTCATAACTGAGCCCGCACACGGGATGCCCTAATAAATCATCAAGCGTTTCGAGTGACAGTAGCGCATGCAAAATCCCGCTGTCGCGCACATAGACTTTGGGTGACTTGACCAAGCGCTTGCCAACGTTGCCGCTAAACGGGGCGAGCCGACGTAACAACTGCAGGTCAACTAATAGGTCGATATAACGATCAACAGTGGGGTTGCTCACACCTAAGGCGCTCGCGATGTGAGATTGATTGAGCATGCCGCCCTGTTGGTGAGCGATCATGGTCCAAAGCCGAGCGATTGTTTGAGCGGGCATGCGCGGTGCAAACATCGGCACATCGCGTTCAAGATAACTGCGAATGAAATCGCGTCGCCAAGTCAGGCTGACTGATTCATCCGGTGCCAGTAGGCTTTCTGGAAATCCGCCACGTAGCCAAAGTGTGGGCTCGTTGATCTGCGCGGTGTATGCCTCGCCGATATCAAGCGGCGCAATGTCTAGATATGCCACGCGCCCAGCGAGCGTTTCACTTGATTGCTGCATGAGGTCGAGTGCGGCAGAGCCAAGCAATAAAAACTGCCCGCTTCGTTGACCTGCTCGGCGGCGCTCATCGATAATGCCCCGCAAGATCTCGAAGACCCCTGGCAGGCGATGGATTTCATCCAGAATGATGAGCTTATCGCCCTGCGCGCGCAGATAGGCATCCGCTTCTTGCATTTTGTTGCGGTCGGTGGGGCGTTCAAGATCTAGGTAAATTGACCCAGTGGGCCAGTCTTTAGCGATCTGGCGGGCAAGCGTTGTTTTGCCGACTTGGCGGGGCCCAAGTAGCACTACGGCCGGGGTATGCGCGAGTCGCTGGCGGACAATTGTTTCTGTTTGACGTGGTATCATCCTGCCAATTTTAACACCTAACATTAAATATGGCAGGTTAAATGGCGTTTTTAGCTAAAAGCGATGCTATCCATGGCCAGCATGCTGTACCTCACCTCGCGGCTTAAATAGGGCGGGCCGGTGTTAGCGCCCGCTGCGTCTAGGGCAAAAAAACAGGGGCTATTCATCCTCGGCCTGAAGGTCAAGATTTTCCGCGCAGTCCAGTAAAAAGTGATCATCGCTAGTGTGAGCTGATTAAATTACAAGCTTACGCAAAAGAGGCTACCATTTTGCATCACTCACAATTTCAGGCGCTTTTATGTCCAGCTCAGACGACAAAAAAAATAGTCATTCGATCAACCCTGCCGCTAGCGAAGACGGGATCTCAAAGGGGTTAGCCAATTATGGCGATCGCGGCTTCTCATTGTTTTTGCGTAAAGCCTTTATTAAGGGGGCTGGGTTTACCGATACGGCGCTTGAGCGCCCTGTCATTGGCATCACCAACACAGGCAGCGCCTACAACCCTTGCCACGGCAATGCCCCTCAGCTGATTGAAGCGGTCAAGCGTGGCGTGATGTTGGCCGGCGGGCTGCCGATGGATTTTCCGACGATATCGATTCACGAGAGTTTTTCGCAGCCCAACAGTATGTTTCTGCGTAACCTGATGTCGATGGACACCGAAGAGTTGCTGCGCGCACAGCCGATGGATGCAGTGGTGTTGATTGGCGGTTGCGACAAAACGGTGCCTGCTCAATTGATGGGGGCGGCCTCGGCAGGATTACCCGCGGTGCAGTTGATTACGGGTTCGATGCTGACAGGATCGCACCGCAGTGAGCGTGTGGGAGCCTGTACCGATTGCCGTCGCTATTGGGGTAAGTTTCGCGCCGAAGAAATTGATGCCGAAGAGATCGCCGAGGTCAACAAACAGTTAGTCGCTAGCGTGGGCACCTGTTCGGTGATGGGCACCGCAAGCACCATGGCCTGTATTGCCGAGGCTCTAGGTATGACCGTGCCCGGCGGCGCCTCGCCACCGGCAGTCACGGCAGATCGCATGCGCATCGCCGAACAAAGCGGCACGCTAGCCGTTGAGATTGCACGCAAGCGTTTAACGATTGATAAAGTGCTGACTGAAAAAGCCTTTGAAAACGCGATGCGTGTGTTGCTGGCGATTGGCGGTTCAACCAATGCCATCATTCACTTAACCGCGATCGCAGGCCGCATGGGTCTTGAAATGGATCTCAAAGCACTCGATCGTATGGGTCGTGAAACCCCAGTCTTGCTCGACTTAAAACCCTCGGGCCAGCACTATATGGAAGACTTCCACCACGCAGGCGGCATGGCAACCTTGTTGCGCGAACTCAAGCCGTTGTTGCATTTAGATGCCTTGACAATTACAGGCCGCACGCTGGGTGAAGAGATCGAAGCTGCAGGCCCAGGCTTTAAGCAAGATGTCGTTAAGACAGCTAAAAATCCAATTTACCCACAAGGTGGCATCGCGGTCTTGCAAGGTAACTTGGCACCAGGCGGCGCAATCATCAAGCAATCGGCAGCCAACCCTAAGTTGATGGAACACGAAGGCCGTGCAGTTGTGTTTGAAAACCTTGAAGACATGGCCAATCGTATTGACTTGCCTGATTTAGATGCGACGGTCGATGATATTTTGGTGCTCAAACATATCGGCCCCAAAGGTGCGGCAATGCCTGAAGCCGGCTACATGCCCATCCCTAAAAAATTAGCCATTGCAGGTTGCAAAGATATTGTGCGGATTTCAGACGGCCGCATGAGCGGCACAGCCTTTGGCACGATCGTGTTGCACGTCACGCCTGAGTCTGCGATTGGCGGCCCCTTGGCCTATGTGCAAAATGGCGATCGCATTCGTTTAAGCGTTGAAAATCGCGAACTGTCACTTTTGGTCAGCGACGCCGAGCTTGCACGGCGCCAAGCTGAAAAGCCCGCCGTTGTGCCGACTGCACAGCGCGGCTATCGCAAACTATTTTTGCAAAGCGTGACACAAGCCGACAAAGGCGCCGACTTTGACTTCTTGATGCCGCCGATGACTGGGGTGGTGCCTAAGGTTAAGTAGTCACCTCAATTACCGCATCGACCGCATACGCGTCTTGCCCTTTGGGCATGGCGCGTTTTTTATGTGCCTAAAAGAATCTGATAAAATATCATCTTTACATGATATCAACCTTGGATGATAATTGCGGCAACCTGCTTTGACAAAATCCGTAAGTGTGTGGCAGGTTGAATTTCATGATGACTTTGATCCTGAGTTTGATGCGCTAGAAAAGGATGTTCAAAACGAGTTGCTTGCTACGGCGCTTGTTATTGAGCATCGTGGTCCTGAGGCGGGGCGGCCTCACGTTGGCGTTTTAAACAATCCAACACACCCTAATATGAAAGAACTGCGCTTCAGTACAAACAATGGGTCAGAAGTGTGGCGTGCCGCTTTTGCGTTTGACCCACTGCGCAAAGCGATTGTTCTGGTGGCAGCAGACAAACAAGG
>CAMCII010000260.1 GCA_945874505.1 Bordetella parapertussis
ACCACCACGTTGGCGATGTTGCGATGAACAAAGACCTCACCGGGTGCTAACCCGGTGATTTGATTGGCGGGCACGCGCGAATCAGAGCAACCGATCCAAAGATATTCGGGTGACTGCTGATTGGCCAGACGTTTAAAAAAGTCGGGGTCGCTGGTGCGAACCGAATCAACCCATTGTTGATTCTTTTCAAATAAAACGGTCAGGTGGTGAGGGTTATTAGGCGATGACATGGCGACTTACTCAGAGGCGCCCGCCGCTTTCAGCAACTGTTGCGCATTGATAAACGAGGCATCGTCGAGCAGGTTGCGCGTTGATGTTGTAGGCGCGTCTGCCATCATGCTTTTGGGCATGGCAAACTCAAGATATGAGTTAGCGCTCACGCGTATGTTGGCCCCTTCAACGCTTAGCGTAAAACTGACGACGTCTTTGTATTGCAACGCCCATTCATTGTTGATCAGGGCTGTAATCATGGCCTCGCGCCGCGGATCAATCTCTGGGCTCGTGCAAGTGATTTCATTTTTGTCTGTTTGAATGCGCAGACGACTTTTTGAGCAAGCACTCATGAGATTATTTTTCACGGTGCTGGCATCAGTATTTTTAAATAGACCCGACGCCATCCGAGACGGTGGCGGCTTGACGGGGCCATCGGCGCTGCAACTAATCAGCGTCAAGCTAGAGAAAAATATCAAAGAGATTAAGGCAAAGTTACGCATACGAGTTCGCTGTTTGGTGATGCTAAGGGCTGGAGCTTGGCTGATGAGGCTTACGCCATCACTTCGCCGCCATTCACGTCCAGTGTAATCCCCTTGGCACCCTCAGAGGCGAGACGCAGGGCGCTGGCGCGCCCGATCCCTCTCGCACCGCCATTGATAAATACGGTGCGATCTTTTAAGCGCGGGGTGATTAAAGCAGTCATGATTAAAGGTTTTGTCCGCCATCGACTGCAATGGTTTGCCCAGTCACCCACGAAGCCAGATCGCTAGCCAGAAAGGTGGCGACCGTTGCGATTTCTTCGGGTATCCCAAAACGCCCAGAGGGGATGCCAGCCAAAATACGTTCGTAGAGCTCAGGCTTATCGCGCTTGGCGATGTCCCAGGTGCCGCCCTCAAAAAAGATCGAACCCGGGGCAATGCAGTTGACGCGAATTTTTTTGCCTGCGTACGACAGCGCTTGTGTTTGGGTGTATTCAATTAAGGCGGCCTTGATGGCGCCATAAGGCGGCGTGCGCACGCTTGCCCCAAGGCCAGAAATCGACGAAATATGCAAAATGCTGCCGCCGCGTGCCTCAAGGTAGGGCATGGCAGCGTGGCAGGCACGTACTGTTGCCATCAAATCGATTTGAACGCTGACTGCCCAGCCTGCTTCGTCGTCGGTGCGCCCAAAGCCCGAGGCGTTGTTGACTAAAATGTCGATCCCGCCCAACGACTTGGCCGAGGCTTCTACCCAACCTTTAATGGCACTGGCATCGCCCAAATCGCAGGCTGTCGCAAGCACTTTGTGACCGTGCTTTTTAAGCGCAACCTCTGCTTCGCGCAACGGGCCTTCGGTTCTGGCACAAATTGAAACATCTGCACCGGCCTGCGCATACGCGTCGGCGATCGCCAAGCCAATGCCGCGGCTGCCGCCGGCAATTAACGCGCGTTTTCCAGTTAAATCAATTTTCATTATTGTCTCCGTGAGGTGTCGCCGTTCAAGGCGCGGGGTAAGGGGGCGTTTGCATGGCGACTAATCGCTTTTCACTGCTATCGAGATCTTATTCGTTAAGTGGTAATTCAATCATAAAGGTGGTTGCCCAGTCAGGTTGTTTCGTAAGGTAAAGCCGACCTTTGTGACGCTCAATAATATACTGACTTAACCATAACCCTAAACCCATCCCGGCATACTTTGTTGAGCTCAGCAGATTAAAGATGGTTGCATGCTTGGTCGGATCGATGCCGTTGCCGTTGTCAGCCACGCTCAAGTACGCGCGATTGGCTGTCTTGCTAATGGTAATGCCAATGCATCGCTCGCGGTCTGTCACGGTTGATAGAGCTTGCACTGCGTTGTTTACGAGATTTAAGAGCACCTGCTGAAATTCTTGCGGATTCACTAAGACGTGGTACCCGCCCGTGATGGGATAGTTTCGATGAATCGTAATATTTTCTTTTTTGGCTAAAGGCACAAACAACTTTTCGAGCAATGAGATGGTGTCAACCAGGTCAACCCGTTGTGCTACCAAAGTCGTGTTTGAAAATATCTGTCTGAGGGCCGTAATAATCTCGGAGGCTCGCTGGTTATCAGCCAAGATCCTCGAGATGAGCTCTTGTCTCATTAGCGGATTGGTCACAACGCTTGAGAGCTCTAGTTGCAGGCATTCAGTATTCAGTTGTATGGCGCATAATGGCTGATTCAATTCGTGCGCCAGTGCAGCCGATAGTGCCCCCACTTCGGCTGATTTTTTTGCGCTAATTAACGACTGAATTAATTCATCACGTTCAACGAGCAGCTGTTGAACTTGGGTTTTTTCTTCAATCTCGCTGAATAGCGCGCTATCTTTTGACTGAAGGGAATCGATCATTTGGCGTCGTTCTGAAAGTTGTCGCTGCAAATAAAACGTACCAATCGCAAAAAAAAGGAGAAGCGTGGTTGCTTGTGCTGACCAGCGTAAAAATCGCGTGACGAGTTCTTCACTAAAGATATTGTTTACGTGGCTGAGATTGACATTCAACGTGATGAAGGTGCGGGCCAGTGTTAACAAAAGAGACAACACGATGAGGCTAAAAATATATTTCAATATGGTTGGGCCTCGCGCAGAAATGAGGCGCGCCACTTCATAGCCCTGCCAAACTAAGGCGATTGCAAAAATAGTGGTGACAAAGACCACCCGGTGAGCGAAGTCACCGTTTTGCCGAATGGCTTCAAAAGTGATGCCTAGTACGATCAAAACACCCCACACCGCGATTAAGAGCGGGCGTTCAATCGGTTGGCGCCAAGAGCGAAACAATACCCCGCTAAAAATGTAGGCCCCAAGGATGCAGACATTGGCAGGGGTCAGCAGAACCGTGGACAGCCACGGTACCAGCGCAAAGATAAAATATCCCCCCGCGAATAACCCAACCGAGAGCGCCCAATAGCCGTTGATAGAGCTACTGTTTTGCTTGTCCAGAAGCGGAGAAAAACTAAAGAGCAAGCCCAACGCCATTGTGGCAAAAAGTAAGATAAATACTTGTTCAGCAACTTGCATTTGCGAGGCCTAGGGTTGAGGCGCAGACGTCGCGTCATTCAGTTCGATGGCAATCTCGCGAAAGCGCGTTTCGGCCTGGCCAAAGGCAAACACAAGGTCAGGATCAAATTTCTTACCTGAAAGGCGGTAAATCTCTGCGCTGGCAGCTTCGTGCGTCCAGGCTTTTTTATAGATGCGTTCGGTGGTCAGGGCGTCATAGACGTCAGCTAAGGCCATCAAGCGTGCCTCGAGCGGGATGTCGGTGCCAGCAAGGCCGCGAGGGTAGCCGCTGCCATCCCAGTTTTCGTGATGCGCGCCAGCAATTCTGGCCGCGATATTAAACAGTGAGGTGGGCATGTGATCGGCGCCAGCGGCCGCTGTCAACAGGGTCTCGCCAAGCATCGCATGCGTGCGCATGATCACCGTCTCGTCAGCCGTATGGCGGCTCGGTTTCAGTAAGATCTGATCCGGGATTCCGACTTTGCCGAGATCGTGCAAAGGTGCGGCGATGACGATTTTTTCAATCAGCTCACCCGAGAGCTGCTCGCGGTAGCGTTCAGCACGACTTAATACTTGCGCAAGGGTCTTGACGTAAAGCTTGGTGCGTTGGATGTGCAAGCTGGTTTCGTTATCGCGGGTTAAGGCGAGTTCGGTCATTGAGTCAATCATTTGCTCGCGTACGCGTTGCAAGATGAGCTGACTCATTTCTTGGTGCTCGGCTAATAACTCTCTGAGCTTTCTGCTGGTGTTTTCGTACTGCGACACGTCAGCGTAAGTGCGTACAACGTCACCTGAGGGCATCGGATGCGTTTGCACCTCGATGTAGCGGCCGTTGGTGTCTTTTCGTACGTAATTTCGCTTGACGTGCTCATCGACGTTAACGCCAAGAGAAAAGATATAAGCCCTTGCCTCGGGTGCAACTCCGTCAAGGTCCCTAAAATCACCTCGATCAATTTGATACTGTACGACTTCTGGCAGCGTCGGCTTGCTAGCGAGCAGCGAGGGCGGTAGGTTTAACAGATCGCAGGTTTGCATGTTAAACAGTTTGTAGCGATTGTCTTTGTCGATCACGCAAACCCCCTGCGCGATAGACTGCAGGGTGCCGCTCAGTAACGCCGTCGTTTCTTTTAGCTCAGAGTTGATTTTGGCCAATATCTGAAAAAAGACACCAAGCGTGATGATAATCATGCCGCCCGCTAACGCGAGGCGTGCCAGAGTGATGGCATCGAGGTCATGTCTGAAGAACAAGATATTTAGCACCACGATAATTGACGCAGTACTCACAGCGTACGCAGTGACTAAGGGCAAGCGAATGAAAAGTACTGGAATCGACGCAAACACCCACACCACGGAAAAAGCGTTCACAAACCATATTCCAAGGCAGGCGAGGGTTACGGTGAGTACTGGTATGAGGGCGTCAGCTAAAAATGCCCGGACGCGATAATGCAGTGACCATAGGTCTGCGAGAACAAACACGAACACCATGCTCGTCAGCGCGAGCGAGATATACGTATCGAGTCCTAACTGTTCAGGTAATAGCCGGACGACAGTAAATAAAAGTAATCCTACTGCGTAATACAGATCAATAATCTTATATGCGCGCAGCCACTGTACGTTCGTCTGAGCCGACGGGGTGTCACTCAATTTTGACGTTTCCGGTTTGAATCACTTTTGCCCAATCCAGAGTTTCGAAGATATCTGCAGTCAACCATTGCGCTGAAGGCATTACCCGCCTTTAGCCAACGGTGCAACGTGCAAACCGTGCACGCGATGTTTTTGAATCAATTGTGCAACTAAGCCTGAGGCTTTAGCCTGCTCAAGAAAGCCGAACAAAAATTGAGCTGCGATTGCATCGCCTTTTCGCGTGCTGGCGCCTTGCTGCACCATCGTGAATTCGCCCTCAACGATGCGCGTGCCCGGGATTTTTTTAATATCCACTTCAAGCCCAACGCGCAAACCCGCGAGTGCGTCGAGCTTATCTTTTGTGAAGAGCTCAATGGTGGCATCAAAGCCTTCAGCTTCGAGCAGCTGCGCATGCTTGATATTGCGGTTGAGCCAAAGACCGTAGGCGCTACGTGCGGGGACGGCGATGCGAACCCCAGCGCGATCGACCTCAGAGGCGTGTTTGATTGCTGACGCTTCGGGCACGATGTAGGTGGCTTGGATTTCAACGTAGGCGGGCGTAAACGTCACTTTTGCGGCACGATCCGGATCCGCGCCAACAAAGCCGATGTCGCACTCATTACTGCCAACGGCATCAACCAAAGCGTCTTGGCTTTTAAACGGAATCAGTTTAAGTGGCACGCCAAGCTTTTGCGCGATGGCGCGGCAAAGATCGGGTGAGACCCCGTCAGGGTCGCCTTCAGGCGTTTTGCCAGTGATCAACAAAAAATTACCGGTGTAAACGCCTGCGCGTAGCGTGCCAGTTGGTGCAAGGGATTTCAAGATGTCGGGAGTCAGCATTGTGATTTAACT
>CAMCII010000261.1 GCA_945874505.1 Bordetella parapertussis
TCAGAGATTTCTTCGGGGCAAACGGAGTGCGGCATTGGGTAGGTGTGCCACTGCACCTTGTAGCCAAGTTCTTGGAGCTTGGCGCGCGAAGTTTCGGCGCGTTCGGGGGCCACGACTGGGTCGTAGGTGCCGTGCGCTAAAAAAATAGGGGTATCAAGATTTGCTGACTGATGCTCGGCCTGGGCCAGGTCGCCCAACGGCAAATAGCCCGACAGCCCCATGAGACCAGCGAGTTTAAAGGGCACCCGAATGCCCGTATGCAGCGTCATTGCACAGCCTTGCGAAAAACCGGCCAGCACAATATTTGCACTTGGAACGCCGCGCGCGTTTTCGCGGGCAATCAGGGCCAAAATCGCCAGCTCAGACACTCGAATGCCCGTCTCATCTTCACGCTTGACCAGTTGTGGGGTCAAAATGTCATACCACGAGCGCATCGCCATACCGCCATTAATCGTCACAGGCTGAACCGTTGCGTGCGGAAATACAAAGCGCACCGCTTTGGAAGCGGGCAGACGCAGTTCTGGGACGATGGGCGCAAAGTCATGGCCATCGGCGCCGAGGCCATGCAGCCAAATCACACTGTGGGTGGGCGCGGGGCCGGTTTCGTGCTCTACGCACTCAAGCAGTTTGTTGTCGTTCATGATGCTGTGTCAGGATCCTGTAGGGTTTTAAGCGCCTGAAATAACGCGCGATAGTGTTTGCGCAAAGGGTCTTGGCCTGGTCGCAGATTTTCGTTTGCAGCAGCCTCTTTGCGTCCTTCGCGTATCAAGGTGCGCAGATGTTGAATATCCGCCTGGGGATATTTTTGTAGCAGCACGGTAAAGGCCGCGTCATCTTTTATCAAGCGGTCACGCAAGGCCTCGAGTCGATGCATGGCCTGTGTTTGCTCACGTGAGCCATTTTTCCAGGTGTCGAGCTGGGCCCGAATCTGGTCGGCGGGTGCGTCGCGCATGAGTTTGCCAACAAAGTGCACTTGCCGCCTCAGGCCCTCGCGGGCTGTGGTGCGTTGCGCTAGGCGGATTGCCTCGTAGAGTCTCTCAGACAGTGGCAATTGCTTCAGGCGCTCGGGCGAGAGCTCGACGAGCTCTTTGCCGAGGTCGACTAAGGCAAGCATTTCGCGCTTGACATGCGATTTGCTGGGGCCGTCATAAATAGAGTCGGGTGAGTCGTCTTGGGTTTCAGGTAAATCAGTCATCATGGGGCTATCATAAAGCCTCACGCGAATGGACCCCAAATGGCTACTTCAATTTCTTTTCTTCCCGTTGCTGAAAATCGCCCGATTTTCGAAGATTTAGTGACACAAGCACTTAAACACGCCAAAAGTCTGGGCGCAAGCGATGCTGCGGCCGAGGTCTCTGAGGCCCAAGGGCTGGCAGTCTCGGTGCGTAAAGGTCAAGTTGAGACCGTCGAACAAACGCGCGACCGCTCGCTGGACATTACAGTGTTTGCCGGGCAGCGACGCGGCTCGGCTTCGACCTCTGATTTTTCACCGGCAGCGATGCGTCAGACGGTTGAGGCTGCTTGGCATATCGCGCGCTACACCGCAGAAGACCCGTCTGCCGGCTTGCCCGAGGCTGACTTGCTGGCTAAAGATGTCAAACATACTTTGCAGTTGCACCACCCTTGGGCGGTGAGTGTGGCGCAGGCCACCGAGCTTGCCATCGCTGCCGAGCGTGCGGCTCTCGATACCGACAAGCGCATTACGAATACCGAAGGCGCGGGCGTTGATACCCACGAAGGTCATTTTGTCTTGGGCAACACCCGCGGTTTTCTGGATGGCTATGCCTACTCGCGTCATGGTCTGTCGGTGGCGCCGATTGCGGGTCGCGGGCAGTCGATGCAACGCGATTATTGGTACACCAGCGATCGCCGTGCTAACCGGTTGGCGGACCCCGCCGCGGTGGGGCGCTATGCGGCCGAGCGCGCTTTGTCACGCCTGACTGCACGCCGAATCCCAACAGGTCATTTTCCGGTGCTGTTCGAAGCGCCTTTGGCGCTAGGCTTGGTCGGTGCGTTGACTCAAGCTGTCAGTGGTGGTTCGCTCTATCGCAAGGTGAGCTTTTTGGTAGACTCGCTTGGAAAAGAGATTTTTCCAAAGCATCTCTCTATTACTGAAGACCCACACATTAAAGGCGCCATGGGGAGTTCGCCGTTTGACGAAGAAGGTGTCCGGACACAGGCGCGTGATCTGGTTCGAGACGGTGTGTTGCAAGGCTATTTATTGTCGACCTACACCGCGCGCAAACTTGGCATGACGACCACGGGTAATGCCGGTGGCTCGCATAATTTAGCACTCACTTCAAGTCTGACGCGGCGTAAAGACGACTTACCTACCATGCTTCGCAAAATGGGCACCGGTTTGCTTGTGACCGAGCTGATTGGACAAGGCGTGAACTACCTGACGGGTGACTACTCTCGGGGCGCCTTTGGCTATTGGGTCAAAGACGGGCAAATTCAGCACGCCGTTCAAGAAGTGACCATCGCTGGCAATTTAAAAGACATGTTTAATCAAATCGTGGCAGTAGGTGCTGACACCATCACGCGGGGTAGCAAAACGACTGGCTCAATTTTGATTGAAAACATGGCGATTGCTGGGACCTGACCTCCTACCCGCCTTTAAACACGGGGATTCCTACTGCGAAAACCCTAGGATGAGGTCGATCGCTTCGATGGGTTCCTTCTGCTGCCGGCGGGCTGTCAACTGAAACGCCGGCTGACAAGTGGACAACGTCAGGACACCCAGCGCTGCTTGAAGGACAGTGTGACAAGCGTCATCCGGTCAGCCGCCGCCCGTTCTGGCTGCAATATACACGGGCAAACACCTATTAACCGGTAGGTTTTAGTTTCAAGTCAGCGGTGTAATATTCAAAGTTCTGAGCACCCCGAACTGCTCAAATCATTTTCAGGAGACTTCGAATGCAACGTCGTTCGTTTTTAAAGAAAGCCAGCCTTGGGGCTGTTGCCGGAAGTGCTGTTGTCGCAGCACCCGTTTTTGCGCAAGATGCACCCACGTTGAACTGGCGCCTAGCCTCGAGTTTCCCAAAAAGCCTTGACACGCTGTTTGGTACGTCCGAGCTTTTTTCAAAGTATCTGTCTGAGGCTACTGGCGGTAAGTTTTCTGTGCGTAACTTTGCGGCTGGCGAAATCGTGCCACCCTTGCAGGTGCTAGATGCCGTGCAAAAAAACACGGTCGAAATGGGGCATTCAAGCGGGTATTACTACATTGGTAAAAATCCCGCCTTGGCCTTTGATACCGCCGTACCGTTTGGGCTGAATTCGCGCCAAACAAACGCCTGGATGTATGAAGGCGATGGCATGAAACTGACGCGCGATGTGTATAAAGAGTTCAACATCGTGAATTTTCCGTTGGGCAATACTGGTACCCAAATGGGTGGCTGGTATCGTAAAGAGATCAAAACGGTCGAGGATATGAAGGGCTTAAAAATGCGAATCGCCGGTCTAGCGGGCGAGATCATCACGCGTTTAGGCGGTTTGCCCCAACAGTTGCCTGGCCCAGATATTTACCCAGCGCTTGAAAAAGGCACAATCGATGCCGTCGAGTGGGTTGGCCCGTATGATGATGAAAAAATGGGTTTCGCCAAGGTCGCCAAGTACTACTACTACCCCGGCTGGTGGGAAGGTGGCGCACAGGTGGCTTTGTATGTCAATGACGGTGAATGGGCAAAGCTTCCTAAAACCTATCAGTCGATCATTGAAGCGGCGAGCCGCGCCTGCAATTCAACGATGCAGGCTCGCTATGACAACCTCAATGCGCAAGCGTTAAGGCGCCTGTTGTCGCAAGGCACTTTGCTGCGCGCCTTCCCTCGGGCTGTCATGGATGCTTGTTGGGATGTGTCGCTCAAGGTTTTCGCCGACTACTCGGCGAAAAGCCCGCAATTCAAGACGATTCACGACAATTACATGGGCTATCGCGATCAGGTGGTGCCTTGGTTCAGATTGGCCGAGGCGTCGTACGATCAGTACGTAGGTGCTGCGCTGTCACGCCAAAAATAAGCGATTCAGCCGGTCGTTTTTACCCCGCCAGTCTGATTTGGATGGGGTTTTAACTAAAAAGGATGCTTGCCATTTGGTTAGCATCCTTTTTTTATTGTAGAATCAAAGGCTTTCCTCCAATAACTAGGCTGGTGCACGGGCGGGTTACACGCTTTGGCAACAATCAAAACGCTATTTGAGGGCCCGTCTGGGATGGTCCCGGGCAGGTATTTTTAGGATCCAATCATGAAGACATTTGTGGCTAAGCCGCATGAAGTCCAACGTGGCTGGTTCGTGATTGACGCGAAGGGCAAAGTCCTCGGTCGTGTGGCCAGCGAAGTCGCACACCGTTTGCGCGGTAAGCACAAGCCAGAGTTCACGCCCCACGTTGATACAGGCGATTACATCGTCATTATCAATGCAGCAGATATCGTCGTAACCGGCAACAAGACGCAAGATAAAAAATACTTCCGTCACACCACGTATCCAGGCGGTATTCGCGAAACAAACTTCGCCAAACTGCAAGAGCGTTTTCCGGGTCGTGCGATTCAGAAGGCCGTTAAGGGCATGTTGCCTAAAGGCCCACTGGGTTATGCGATGATTAAAAAGCTCAAGGTCTATGCGGGTGCAGAACATCCTCATTCGGCCCAACAGCCACAGCCCCTCGAACTCAAAGGATAGGCCATGATCGGTAATTGGAATTACGGAACCGGCCGCCGCAAGACTTCGGTGGCTCGTGTCTTCATGAAAAAAGGCGCAGGCAAGATTGTTGTGAACGGCAAGCCCGTTGACGAATATTTTGCTCGCGAAACCGGCCGTATGGTCGTGCGTCAACCGCTCGAACTCACTGGCCACTTAGCTTCGTTTGATTTTCATATCAATGTGCACGGTGGCGGCGAAAGCGGTCAGGCGGGTGCAGTGCGTCACGGTATTACGCGTGCGCTGATTGATTACGATGCAGCGTTAAAGCCTTCTCTGTCCAAAGCAGGGCTGGTCACGCGCGATGCACGTGAAGTTGAACGCAAAAAAGTCGGTTTCCACAAAGCACGTCGTCGGAAACAGTTCAGCAAGCGTTGATCGAAGCGCCCGAGGCTGTATGTTGGCCTCAGTGCAAAAAGACCGCGCAAGCGGTCTTTTTTTTTAACTTGCACTAAATTGTTCGCATGGTTTTGTTCTGCAAGGACGTTTGCAACACGAACCCAACGAAGCGATCTACCCTATCCAAAGGTTGAGTCAGTTAGAACCCCTGTCTTTTAGCGCGAGGAGGATGCTAAAAATAAGTCACGCGAGCGTGGGATAATATTGCCTTCAAAGCGCCGCGTTTTTTAGTAGCACGGCAGTTATAGATTCGGGGGTCTCGATATGACACAAACTTCAGCAAAACGGATCAAAGTTGGGATTGTCGGCGGTACGGGTTATACCGGCGTTGAACTCTTGCGTATTCTGTCGCAGCATCCAAATGTTGAGTTGACAGCCATTACTTCACGTCAAGAAGACGGCATGCCGGTTGCCAATATGTTTCCAAATTTGCGTGGGCACGTAAAGCTGGCATTTTCAGCGCCTGATAAAGCGCCGTTGACGGGCTGCGACGTGGTGTTTTTTGCGACACCGCACGGTGTCGCGATGGCGCAGGCTCCCGAGTTGCTGGCTGC
>CAMCII010000262.1 GCA_945874505.1 Bordetella parapertussis
GTAAGCGATCCATAAACCCCAACCTAGTCACGCGGTAAAAGCTGCGCGATCATCTCTACTTCGAAACGTAAGATGAGATGAAGATGAAAATTAGCAAAGGCGTGCAGTTTTGGACCGAGCATTTAGCCGGTGTTAAGCGAGAAGGTCTATCGTTGATGGCGTATGCAGGCAAACACGGCCTACGACTCAAAACGCTCTATCACTGGAGCAGTAAGTTAAAAAGGGCTGGCGGCGTCAAGCCAGCACTAACCGATAGTCAGTTTGCTGCCCTGCGCGTGAGCCAAGCGCGGCGAGTCAAGTCAGAGCCTGGCTGTGTGCTGGTGGTGAACTCAACGCTCAGGCTCGAGTTGCAATCGTTGCCCAGCACGCAGTGGCTCGCAGCGCTTGCGCACAGTCTTCGGGGTGCGGGCTGATGCACCCGGGCGCGCAGATCGAGTTGGTGTATTTATGTCGCAAACCAGTCGACTTCAGAAAGTCGATTGATGGCCTAAGCGCTTTGGTTGAGCGAGAGTTATTGCTCAACCCGTTTGCTGGCGCGCTCTACGTGTTTGTGAATCGCACGCGTACGCGTATCAAAGTACTTTACTGGCATCGCAATGGTTTTTGCTTGTGGCTCAAGCGCCTTGAGGCAGAGAGATTTGCCTGGCCACAAGACCTTGCAAGCGATACTCTAACGCTCAGTTTGCAAGAGTTTGAGTGGCTGCTTGAGGGCTTTGATTTATGGAAAAATAAACCTCATAAATCATTGATTTTTACCTCTGTTTCATAGGAGGATTTGCTATAATAAAGCATGCACAAAACAGTCAAAACGACGTTTAATTTTAAAGAAGAAATCACTCTTCCTGAAGTCGTCTTACCGACTGTTTTACCTACCGATACAGACTCACTCGTCGCACTCTTGCACTCAGTTGTTGCGTCGCACAGAAGCGCCAACGAGATGCTGAATGGCTATCTCAATCAAGCTCAGGTGTGGGTCGCAGAAAGTAAAGCTCAGGTCGTTCAGGCTCAGGGCCGCGTCGACCTCCTGTTAGAACAAATCGTTTTAGCGCGTCGCCGTATGTTTGGCGCAAGCTCTGAGCAGTCCGACGGCCAAGGTCACTTGTTTAACGAAGCTGAGGCGTTAGCGCTAGGTAGTACCGAAGAGCAAGACCTTGCTGTGATCCCCGAGGTTAAAGATCCCGCAACACCCAAAACCCCCGCAGACCGTAAAACCCCTCGCGGCAAGCGTGCGCCACTGCCGACTGAGCTCGAGCGCGTTGAGGTCTTGCACGACGTGCCCGAGTCAGAGCGCCTTTGCCCCTGTGGCACACCGATGGTAGTCATTGGCCAAGACGTTAGCGAACAGCTCGACATCGTGCCGATGCAGATCCGCGTTCTGCGCCACGTTCGTCTGCGTTATGGCTGCCCCGACAGTGCACACCCACCCGTGACGGCTAAGCTGCCCGCGCAGCCGTTACCTAAAAGTAACGCCAGTGCTGACTTCTTGGCCATGATGCTCACAGTTAAGTACGTGGATGGCTTGCCGCTGACGCGCTTCTCAAAGGTGCTTGATCGCCACAAAGCCCCCGTGCCGCCCCAGACGCTTGCGCGCTGGGCGATTGGTGCAAGTCAGCTGATCTTGCCCCTGCTGAATCTGGCGCGCGACGCCTTGTTTGAAGGTAGTTTGCTTCACATTGATGAAACCGTCGTGCAGGTTCTCAAAGAAAAAGACAAGACACCCACGTCTACAAGTTATATGTGGGTGCAGACCGGGGGGCCACCGGGCAAGCCCGTCGTGATCTTTGACTACGACCCGAGCCGCAGTGCAGAGGTACCCGTGCGCCTGTTGCCCGGCTATCGTGGTTATTTAATGGCCGATGGCTATAAGGGCTACAACAAACTGGCCAATACTGAAGGCATTGAGCGCATGGCTTGCTGGGCGCATGCGAGACGTCGGTTTGTTGAAGCCTCGCGGGTGCAGCCAAAGGGTAAGCGTGGCTTGGCTAATGAAGCCATAGGTCTAATCGGTGTGCTTTATGGCATTGAGCGTGACTGTGAGGATGCGACTAACGAAGAGCGCTTCTTGGTGCGCCAAAAGCGAAGCGTACCGGCACTGGCTGCGATTTACGCTTGGATGCAAAGAACGCTGCCTCAGGTCACTCCTAAAAGTGCGCTGGGCACAGCGCTCTCCTATATGCGTGATCAATGGAGCATGCTCGTGCGTTACCCTGAGCGGGGCGATCTGCCCATCGACAACAATCGTTGCGAGAATGCGATCAGGCCCTTCGTGCTCGGCCGTAAAGCGTGGCTCTTTAGTGATACGGTCGCGGGTGCCAAAGCCAGTGCGGTGATTTATTCGTTAATTGAAACAGCTAAGGCTAACGGGCTTGAACCCTATCACTGGTTGCGCCAGGTGTTGCGTGAGTTGCCCGCGGCTAAAACCGTTGAGGCGATCGAGGCACTCTTACCTTGGAATGTGAAAGCGGCATTATCAACGAAACCAATGACCGAAACGATAGTCGAACTCGAAGCTCAGGTTTGATGCGTCATCGCTGTTAAGTGTCGCTGATGTAAAACCCTTGCGAAAGACCGACCTCTGGGGTTTATGGATCGCTTACCTTGAAGTGCTAAATGATTAGCACTTAAACGTTGATTTGACCGCACGTTTGAAATTCGGCCGTAAGCGGCCGTTTTTTTTACTGTGCGACATACAACTGCGATATATACGACTTTGTGTGAGGCCCGCCATCAACCATCAAGGCTGCCCCATTCACATACGATGCCCTGGGTGAGGCTAAAAACACGACCACGTTGGCAATGTCAGAGGGTACCCCCCACGCTTGCCCTTTCGGCACCGAGACAGTTTCAAGCTTTTCGCGGTTGGCAATGGCAGTATCCGCTTGCCATTGACCACCAGAGGCTTGACTTTCCCAAAGGCGAAAGCGTTCTTCGGATTTAACTACACCTGGGATCACGCAGTTCACTCTAATGCCAAACTCTGCTAATTCTGTTGCTAAATCGATAGAAAAACGGACTTCTGCAGCTTTTGCAGGGCCTGTGCAGCTTGAGCCGGGCGGAAAATTACCCCGAGTGGCGGTGCGCCCAGAGATGTTGATAATGGAGGGAAAACTTGATTGTTTTAGCAGAGGTAAGGCGCGTTGCGACACCCGAAATTGAGCAAAAAAGTTGATCGCCATGCCGTCTTGCAGTTCGTCGTCGGTGACAGTCGCGAAGGGTTTATAGATGCCAGTGCCGGCGTTGTTCACCAAAATATCGAGCCGGCCAAAGCGCGACTGAATATGTGCGATCAATTTGTCGATATCCGCGAGCTTGGTCATATCGGCCTGCACGGCTTCAATTGTTCCGCCGTTGGTTGACTGATTTGAGGCAACCGCCTCATCGAGTTTGCTTTGACGGCGCCCGCAAATCACCACGTGCGCGCCTTCGTTGGCAAACGCTTGAGCGGTGGCCAGGCCAATGCCCTCACTGCCACCCGTGACGCAAACCACTTGACCTGTTAGATCTAGGTTCATTGGTTATCTCACAATTCTGTTAGAGAAAAAAAGGGTTTTTCGCAACTCGAGCCACGCGCGTGCTTAATCCACCTTGATATTCAAGCGACGAATAATGTCGCCGAAACGTTTGATTTCGCTTTGTGTGAAGGCAGCAAGTTGCTCAGGTGTTGAATATTGGTACTCTGCACCTTGAGTGCTAATCCCTTTCTGAATCTCGGGGCGTGCCAATACATTTTTTGCTGCAGTGTTCATCAGATCGATCGTTTCTTTTGGTGTGCCTGCGCGTGCAAACAAGGCAAACCATTGTGAAATTTCAATGTCTTTAAAACCGGCCTCTGCAAAGGTCGGCACATCGGGCATTGTTGTTGAACGTTTTGCACTAGCCACCGCAAGCACTTTGATTTTGCCTGATTGATATAGCGCCGAGGCTGAAGCCACACCCACAAATGAAAGTGCAATCTGCCCAGCGGCAACATCGCCAATAGCTGGTGCATCGCCTTTGTAAGGCGCATGCACCATATCAATTCCAGATGCAGCCTTAAAGGCCTCGCCCGCTAAGTGACCGGTCGAGCCTACACCGCTACTCGAAAATGCCAACTTACCGGGATTTTTTTTGCCGTAGGCAATTAACTCTGCAATGTTATTGATCCCTAGGCGCGTATCGACCGACAGAGTCAGGGGGACGAAGCCCACCATACTGATTGGCGCGAAGTCTTTCACCGCGTCATAGGGCAACTTAGGGTAAAGGGTTGGATTTGTGCCGTGCGTTGCGCTATTGCCGGTCAAGACGGTGTAGCCATCGGGTGCAGATTTTGCAACAAAAGTGGCCCCGACAATGCCGTTTGCGCCGATTTTGTTTTCGGCAACGATTGTTCCTTTCAATTCAGTGGCCATGTGTTGCGCCATCAGGCGCGTCAGATAGTCGTTGGCACCACCCGCAGCAAAAGGCGAAATAAACTGAATGGGCTTATCTGGAAACGCGGCAAAGGCTTGTGTCGCCGTGAGCGTCAAACTCAGTGCTAAGCCCGCGACGGCGGCAATTTTTTTAAATACATTGGTCTGACGTTGGGTCATGTTGGTCTCCGGTTTTACGCCGGCTCAGTGGCCGATGCGCAATTGTTCTAGTAATGGTGGCTAAGTGTAAGCACTTTTGCTTGGTACATCGTACTCGCTTTAGTGCAGGTTATTCCATAATATGGACTATTTCATCAAGTATCATGCGAAGCTTGGGTGCGCCATCGCTTAGGATAACGGTCGCGCTCGGCCTCTGGCGTTCTATTACGACTACCTCTGGATTAGCGATATGCAGCAGCTAGTATCAAACACCCATCCCATACTTGAACGCGCTCGTATAGCCGTGGCATTGAACCGCACGCCTGGTTATCATTTTTGTGGCAACTTCTTTAACCTGCTGTTCGATGACGTCGATAATCGGCATTCGATTGTGCACATGGACGCAGCCGTTCAGTGTGCGGATCAAGATGGTCAACTCAGCATGACGGCCTTTGCCATGCTGGCCGATATGGGATTAGCCACTGGCATACGCTTTGGCTTAGATAAAACAACCCGCCTGGCGACAGTCTCGATCAGTTTGCAGCTCACTGGTGCGCCCAGATTAGGGCGTGCAACAGTCTCGAGCAAATCTCAGGGCTTTATTCAAGGTGCGAGCGCGCAGCAAGGCTTAAGTCAAGCGCGTATTACCGCAAATGGCGAGTTGTTATGCATTGGGCATGGCGCGTTCATGATCTTGCCTGTACCTGGGGGAAAAATTTTGGATCCGATCCCCTGGGTTGAAACCAAACAGCCCCAGAATCCACCGTTGGATTTATCAACACTGAGCGAAGACGAAGCCTGGGTGTTAACGCGGGTTGAACAAGCCATCGAAAAAACGAAACAAGAGGGCGGAAACTTTGTCACGCACTTCTTGGGACTGTATCCAGTTGTACAAGAGACTGGTGCGCATGTTGTCATCGAGAACGGTGCGCACATCGCCAATCGCGTGAAGCACGTGCAAGGTGGGATTGTGTTGGCCTTGGGCATGGAAACTGCCGCTGCGGCCTTAGGCGCTGAATGGTTGCTGTCGGGTGTGACTGCAACCTATATCAGCCCCGGAGAAGGCGAAACGATTTCGGCGACGTCAACGATTGTGCA
>CAMCII010000263.1 GCA_945874505.1 Bordetella parapertussis
AGCTAGCGCTTCAGCCCCGCCTGGCTCTGACAAATTGACTGACTCAATCAATACCTCGACCTTGTGGGCCGCTTGAATTTGGCGGCGAGCCTCTTCTAAAGAGACCAAGTCACGCGCTACCAGTCTTAACGTACAGCCTTCAGCGGCCAGCGCCTTCGCAATCGCAAAACCAATTCCCTTTGAGCCGCCGGTCACCAGAGCAACTTTGCCCTTCAGTTGATAGTCCATACCTTATCCTTTTTGTTTGCATCACTTGCTGAGAAGCGGGCTAACCTCCATAATATTCAAAAAATCTCTCAGACAACCAGAAAAATCTCTCAGACAACCAACGGTTGGGCAGTCTTACACCCATTGAACTCCCACAACAAGGCCTTGTTAAATGTCCTCTTCAAAATTGATTGCACTCACTCTTCTCGCCTTATCTGCTGTCAGCACCCCAAGTCTTCAAGCGCAGGTGATCGATGGCTACCCGACTCAACCCATCAAGCTAGTCGTGCCGTTTCCACCGGGCGGAGCCTCTGACATCATTGCGCGCATTGTCGGGCAACGCTTGGCTGAACACATGAAAGCCACCGTCGTCATCGAAAACAAAGCAGGCGCCAACGGCAATATCGCCGCCGAGTATGTGGTGCGTTCAAAACCTGATGGCTATACCTTGATCTATAACAGTTCGTCTGTGGCGTTAAGCCCTGCACTGTACAAAAATTTAAGCTTTGATGTGCAAAAAGATTTGGCGCCAGTGGTTCTCACCACAGTCGTGCCGATGCTGCTCAATGTCAACAGTTCGGTACCTGTCACAAATTTCAAAGAGTTCGTCGCACTGCTCAAAGCCAAACCTGACTCACTCTCGTATGGCTCGGCAGGGGTTGGCAACATCACCCACCTCGCGCCCTTTTTAGTCTTAGAAAAATTAGGATTAGTGGCGAACCATGTGCCTTATAAGGGTAGTGGCCCAGCCATGATTGGTTTGGTAGGCGGCGAAATTCAGTTTGATATGCAACCGATTTCAGTCGGCTTAGCCTATGCAAAAGAGGGGCGTGTGCGACCGCTTGCGGTCTCAACCCTGGTTCGCTCGCCAGTGCTGCCTAACGTACCAACCCTTGACGAAAGTGGCCTGAAGGGCTTTGAACTGGGCGCCTGGCAAGCCATCATGGTGCCTGCCAAAACACCCCCCGCGATCATCAAGCGCTTAAACAAAGACATCATGGCAGTTCTCATGAACCCCGAGACCAAAGAAAAGTTGCTTTCGCAGGGCGCTCAAGTCTTAGGGTCAACGCCTGAAGAGTATGGTGCGTACCTCGCGAGCGAGATCAAGCGCTGGGATGCCGTTGTGAAAAGCAGTAAAACCGCGCCACAATAAGCGCTCAAGCGACTCGGCCGTACTCAGTGCGCAGGGGCATCGCCTAGGCGCACGGATTTTATAAGCCTTAGCCGCCAACAGCGCCTCGCGCAGTGTTGGTTGCCAAGGCAGTTACTGGTTAGGCCTCAATGTTGAACTCTTGATTTTTGTGTATCGTTGCGGTCTATGATCCACATTATCGAACTTCGCTTACCCATTGACCATGCACCCGAGGCGCTTCCGGCAGCCATCGTCAAGCGCTTGGGCATCCCTGTCAGCGACCTTTTAAAGATCGAGATCTTTAAACGAAGCTACGACGCACGCAAAAATATTGCCCTGTCGTTTACCTATATTGTTGATGTGGTCGTCAAAAACGAGGCCGCTGTCCTGAAACGCTTTGTGGACGACCCGCAAGTTCGCTTAACGCCAGATACCAGCTATCACTTCGTTGCGCAGGTCACTGACCAGGCGCATCGCCCAACCCTGCGCCCAGTTGTGATTGGTTTTGGTCCCTGTGGGATCTTCGCCGCCTTATTGCTGGCGCAGATGGGGCTCAAACCCCTGATTCTTGAGCGCGGCAAAGCGGTACGCGAACGCACACAAGACACCTGGAAGCTTTGGCGTAAAAATGTTTTAAATCCAGAATCCAATGTGCAGTTTGGCGAAGGTGGCGCGGGCACGTTTTCAGACGGCAAACTTTATAGCCAGATCAAAGACCCAAAGTTCTATGGGCGCAAGGTCATTCAAGAGTTCATTAAAGCAGGCGCCCCCGAAGAGATTTTGTACGTTGCCAAACCACACATCGGTACATTCCGCTTAGTGGGCATCGTTGAAACCATGCGCGAAGAAATCATCGCACTAGGAGGTGAAATTCGATTTTCGCAGAAGGTCACCGGCTTTGATATTGAGGCCGAGCAGATCCGTGGTGTGCAGCTCGAAAACGGCGAGCACATCGCTGCAGATCATGTCATTGTGGCGCTTGGCCATAGCGCGCGCGACACCTTTGAGGCCTTACACGACGCGGGTGTTTTCCTTGAAGCCAAACCGTTCTCAGTGGGATTTCGCATTGAACACCCACAATCCATGATTGATCGGGCGCGCCTCGGGCCACATGCTGGCAACCCGTTGATTGGCGCTGCCGACTACAAACTGGTGCACCACGCCAACAATGGCCGTAGCGTATATAGCTTTTGCATGTGTCCGGGCGGCACGGTGGTGGCAGCCACCTCAGAACCCAATCGCGTCGTCACCAACGGCATGAGTCAGTACTCTCGCAACGAACGCAATGCCAATGCCGGCATCGTGGTGGGGATCACACCTGAGGATTATCCCGGTGGCCCCTTAGCCGGCATTGCGTATCAACGCGCGATTGAGTCTAAGGCTTTTGAGTTGGGCGGCGGCACCTACGAAGCTCCCGGGCAATTAGTGGGTGATTTTTTAATGGGGCGTGCGTCAACCGCGTTTGGTAGCGTCACGCCGTCTTATAAACCGGGCGTGTATCTCACCGACTTGGCCAGCAGCCTGCCAGCGTATGCCATTGAGGCCATTCGCGAGGCATTGCCCGCCTTCGAGAAAAAAATCAAAGGGTTCTCAATGCATGATGCCGTGTTGACCGGCGTTGAAACACGCACCTCATCCCCACTACGCATTACACGCGGGGCAGATTTTCAAAGCCTCAACATCAAAGGCCTTTACCCTGCGGGCGAGGGCGCAGGCTACGCCGGTGGCATTTTGTCAGCAGGCGTCGACGGCATTAAAGTGGCCGAGGCCGTCGCACTGAGTTTGTTAGCGCACTGATAAGTTCGGCGCATCGTACATATCTTTACCGGATTGCGCGGAAAGCCTCGGCCTTTAGGGCGGGGAGGAAGTCAACCTAGGCTGCCACCGCCTCAAATATCCTGATTCGTGCTTGGAGTTTTTTTCTTAACTCTCGGGTCACCACACGCATATCGTACTCAGCCTGAAGATTCAGCCAAAATCTAGGCTCCATTGAAAAATAGATGCCGAGCCTTAAGGCCGTATCGGCCGTGATCGGACGCTGCCCGTTGACGATTTCACTGATACGGCTTGCGGATACATCAATATCAGCAGACAGACGTCGCGCGGTAATTGCCATCGGTTTCATAAATTCTTCAAGCAGGATTTCGCCCGGGTGAATCTCTTGTAGTCGCTTGGTCATAACAACTTCCTAATGATAATCAACAATTTCAACTTGGTAGGCTCTGTCGTCATGCCACACAAAACACAAGCGCCATCTATCGTTGATTCGGATACTATTCTGGCCTTTACGGTCGCCGCGTAGAGCCTCAAGGCGGTTACCCGGTGGTATACGTAGCGTCTGCAATGTGCTGGCGGCATGCAGGCAAAGCAATTTGCGCCTAGCGATACGTTCGATCGCTTTAAAGCGGATCACCTCGGTACTTTTAAATAGCGTCTCGGTATCGGCGCACAAAAACGACAGGATCATTGAAATAATATTCCGTTAAACAGATTCCGTCAAACAGAACATTTGTTCGACTTCACAGTTTAAGAAATTTGCGCAATAAAAAAACCCGTGGTGTCCACGGGTCGATCAAAACATCCTTCCAAAGCAAGCGCCGGCTGATTGCCGGCGCTTGGTTGTCTTTACTCAGTTAACGCGCGCGATAACACCCGACCTGGTCGCGCACTGGTAGCCTTGCCCTCTGCCCACACGACTTCGCCATTGACAATCACGGTATGAATGCCTTTGGCCAAGGCGATCGGATTATCATAAGTCGCCACTTCATCAATGGTGGCCTCATCAAACAAGGTTAGGTCAGCAAACGCACCTTCTTTGATCACACCGCGATCAGTCAAACCAAAATTCATTGCCGTCAGGCCGGTCATTTTATGCACCGCAGTTTCAAGCGAAAACAGTTTGAGCGAACGCCGATAATGGCCCAACACGCGTGGGAAGGTTGACCACAATCTTGGATGCGGCGAAGCATCGTGCGGCAAGCCATCTGAGCCAATCATGGTGGGGGCAAACTGCAAAATCTTTTGCACATCCCCTTCATCCATCCTGAAATAAATTGCACCCGCTGGTAGCAGCTTAACGACCGCCTCTTTTTCTGAAACACCCATTTGCTTGGCGATCTTGTCGAGATCTTGCCCAGCATATTGAGGAAACGGCTTTGACCAAGTCACGATGACACGCGACGAGGTCTCGGCGCGGCTATAAGACAACACCGTTGAACCCGCCGTATATGGATAACAATCTAAACAAATCGGTTGCTTGGCCATATTTTTTTTGATGTACGCAAGCGTCTCATCTGAGCGCCCGTAGTTCTTTGCACCAATCACCTTGTGATGCGAAATCACAACCGGCACGTCGGTCTCACGACCAATTCTGAAAGTCTCTTCAAGCGAGTCAATCACACCATCGGCCTCGTCGCGCATGTGGGTGCAATACAACCCATTGTATTTTTTAAGAGGCCGACAAATCTCAATGACTTCTTCGGTGGGGGCTGCAACCGCCGGTTCGTAAAACAATCCAGTCGATACACCGATGGCGCCAGCCTGCATGGCTTCAACCACTAACTCGCGCATCGCTGCGATTTGCGCCGCATTGGCGGGTTGCTCAAGGTCGTCCATCGTGGCCACGCGCAGCGTGGTGTGACCAACCAACATGGCACGATTAGTCGTTGAGGGTTGCGCTCGCAACGCATCTAGATAGGCCTTGAAGGTGCCAAACTTGAACCACTTACCCTCGTCATCGAGCAGATTTAGAGGTGGCGTCACCGGATCCGGAATTGGCCGAGGCATGGGGGCCAGAGAGACCCCGCAGTTACCACCAATGATCGTGGTCACACCCTGGCTGACCTTGGGGGTCATTTCTGGGTTTGAAAGCATCAAGCGATCGTCATGGGTGTGCGCATCAATAAAACCAGGCGCCGCCACTTGCCCTTTAAGATCAATCTCTCTTTTGCCAGAAGATATTGACAAATCGCAGATTTTAACAATGCGATCGCCGATGATACCAATATCGGCAGTGTAGCGGATCGCCTCGGTACCATCCACAATCGTGGCATTTCGGATCAAAAGATCATAAGAAGTCTGCATGAATCGCCTTTTTTGGTAATTTTCGGCGATCAACACGAGCCAAGCCCTTTGATTTTTAAAGGTATTTGAACTGATCGCCAACATGAAGCTAAAACTATATACTGAATCTAACAGGGATCTGCGTTTAAGCGCCAATGCCGCGCTGACGCTGACCCACCAAATTCTCACGCAACGCGTTCACGCGTACCGAGGTTTTTATGCAAGTGTTTTCTGATACTGC
>CAMCII010000264.1 GCA_945874505.1 Bordetella parapertussis
AAACGTTCGACTTTTTAGTCATGCCCGCAGCGCAGGTCA
The DNA here is from genome assembly GCA_945874505.1 of Bordetella parapertussis. GTDB lineage: Bacteria > Pseudomonadota > Gammaproteobacteria > Burkholderiales > Burkholderiaceae_B > Zwartia > Zwartia parapertussis_J. The sequence continues at coordinate 40 of CAMCII010000264.1, forward strand.
GCCCGTTTGCAGCCGAAGAGCACTGGCCTAAGCAAATCGCCGGAACAAATATGGACACCTATCACCGCTGGATGCAATCGGTGATTCCGGCCACGATGGCGGGCTTGCCAACCCTCGCTGCACCGGCGGGGTTTACAAACGCCGGTCTACCAGTGGGGTTACAGATTATTGGCCCGGTACAAAAGGATATGAGCGTGCTACAAGTTGGGCACGCCTACGATTTAGCCAGCGGTTACTCTAAAATTCGCAGCAACTTATTGTCATCATCGTATGTATGAACGGTCGATCAACATCACATGACACCAAGCCATTCACTTGCCCTTCGCCTCGTGCTCACATGACCCAATGTCATTCACTCTCCCTTTGCCTCATACTCACATGACTCAAAGTCACTCGCCTACCTTTTGCGACAGAATCACGTGAAGCTGCGCGAGTTACTTGCCGCGTGTCTCATGCTGCTGTGCCTAAGCAGTCAGGCGCAAACCGTTGTTGAAAGCATGGCACTGTTTGACGATGGCAAAATCCCACAGGCCGTCGCACAACTCAACAAGCTTGGACAAGGCGGCAACGCAGACGCACAAAACATGTTGGGAGTGTTATACGACAACGGCCAAGGCGTTGCGCAAGACTACAAGCTCGCGCGCGCCTGGTTTGAAAAGGCTGCAGCGCAAGGTCACGCCAGTGCGCAATATCATTTGGGCTTTATGTATGAAGCTGGTCGGGGCGTGGCACACAGCGACAAACAGGCCTTGCACTGGTATGGGTTGGCAGCCGCCGCGGCAAATCCGAATGCGCAATACCGCCTAGCGATGATGAATCTGAATGGGTTTGGCGTGAAGCCCAATCCTGTCGAAGCGCGCAAATGGTTTGCGCGGGCGGCCGCTCAGGGTGATCCGCACTCGCAACGTCAACTCGGCACCTTGTATGCAAAGGGCTTGGGTGTGGCGCAAAATAAAGTGTTGGCCTACATGTGGCTTGATATCGCACGCGGTCTGGGCGAACAGAGTGCTGTACGCACACTTGCCGAACTATCTGAAACAATGTCGAAAGAAGCGGTAACCCGAGCACGAGAGCTTGCCACAAGGTGTATTGCCAAAAGTTACCAAGACTGCGAAGCCGCAACATGACTCAGCAAGGCTACGAGGACGTACGATGATCGGTTATTCAAAAATCTCTCAACTCGGCGAGGCAATGATGATCGCTTGTTCAACCATCGCTCAAACCTACGAGGCCATCTGATGCGTGCTTCTGCAAAAATCGCGCTTGTCACCGGTGCTGCAAAGCGCTTAGGGCGCTCAATTGCTCTACGTCTAGCGCAAGACGGCTGGGACATTGGTGTGCACTATGGCCAATCAGTCACTCAAGCGCAAGAGACTGTACTGGCAGTGCAAGCCCTCGGGCGGCGTGCTGTGGCACTACAGGCAGACTTTGCACAACAAACGCAAGTCGATTCGTTAGTTGAGCAATGCACAACCGCGCTTGGCCTGCCCGATTGCATCATCAATAGTGCCTCGTTGTTTGCCTTTGATGATGCAGCGGATTTTAGCCCCGCGCAATTTGAGACTCACATGCAGATCAACGCGATCACACCGATTGCACTGAGCCGCGATCTGTATCGTGCACGCCTGCACGCAAAAGAAGTCTCTGCGCGCGTGTTTGCACATCCTTCGGTGATCATTAATTTGCTGGATCAAAAACTCGCGAATCCAAATCCAGATTTTTTGTCCTACACCCTGTCAAAGTCAGCGCTATACCAGGCCACCACCTTGCTGGCACAAGCGTATGCGCCCGAACTCAGAGTGGTTGGGCTCGCGCCGGGGCTGACGTTAATCTCTGGGGATCAAACTCAAGAAGGTTTTGAGCGGGCACATCAACAAACACCTCTTGGCAAATCTTCAACCCCCGAGGATATCGCCAATGCCGTGGTGTACTTAGTGTCGGCGCACGCCATCACAGGCACTACACTCTTTGTCGATGGCGGACAGCATCTGAACCCCTCTAAACGAGACGTTATGTTTCTGACTTAATCTGCCTTTAGGGGTGAGGGCTGTTTGATTTGAAGTAACCTGACTTTACTAGCCTCAATTTGAGCCATCTAACCGGTGACTAAGTCTCGGTATAGACCTCACACTGTCGATCTTTCACTTTCAAAAACGTTTTCGGTACTCTAATGACACTTGCCCTTATTCAGCACCCTGACCTCTCGAATTGCCGTCGCTTGTTTCTCAAAGATTTTGAGATCAACATGAATATCGGTGTCCACGAGTTTGAAAAAAAGGGCGAGCAACGCGTCATCGTCAATGTGGATCTTTATGTCCCCCTCAGCGACAACACACCAAGCCGAGACGACTTGGCTGAGGTGGTTGACTACGACTTCATGCGCCAGACGATTGCCGATATCATCGCGCCTGGCCATATTCAGCTGCAAGAAACGCTCTGTGACGAGATCATGAAACGTATGCTGGCGCACCCCTTGGTGCGTGCAGCCCGTGTATCTACCGCTAAACCAGACGTTTATGCTGACTGTGCTGCCGTAGGTGTTGAGTCTTTTATATTAAAGAAATAACATTATTATCAGTTACTTAACATTAATTTAAATAGTACACTGAAGACTTCAATATAGTACATCAATACCGACAGGAACATAGCTCTGCGTCGTCAGTTCGAGCCCACGACGCGACTCAACGTATGGGCCGCAGTGCAATGCATGACTAGAGATTCGATAAGATCTCAGCCATCCGTTCGAACTCAACTTGCTTAATCAGATGCGACTTCAGGCAAACCGCCCGCCGTCAAAGCCCCTTGGCATGCATTTGTTTTGACACCTGAGAATCTGGTAAAAACGGCCGAGCAGCGTTGATCACGTTGATCGGCGAACCAGCCAAAAAGGCTAATAGATTTTTAAGTGAAGTGTGGAAAAACTCTTCCATATTCTCTTTGGTGACAAAACCGATATGCGGCGTGGCCAGCACATTAGGCAAGCTTCGGTAAGGATGATCAACGGGTAAGGGCTCAACCTCAAACACATCCAAGCCGGCCCCGCCAATGCGCCTCTGTTCAAGCGCTTCGAGCAGTGCACCTTCAGCAACGATTTGCGGGCGCGAGGTATTAATTAAAAAGGCGTCTGTTTTCATCAACGCTAAATCTGCGGCCGAGACCAGGCCCAGCGTGGCATCACTGAGCGGCATATGAATCGTGATCACATCAGCTTGGCGAAACAGCTCCTCTTTGGTGACTGACTCAACTTGATGCACGCTTGCGCGCTCGGGCGTCATGTTGCGGCTCCAGGCCACAACCTTCATCCCAAACAACTGACCGATTTGTGCAACCGGGATCCCCATGTTGCCCAAGCCCACAATTCCTAAGGTTTTTCCAGCCAACCCGCGGCCTAAGCTCACTTGCCAGCCACCGGCGCGTAACGAGGCACTCTCTTGAGGAATCGAACGAAACAAGCCAAGAATTAAGGCCCAGGTCACTTCAACCGTCGTTTGATGCTGCGCCTCAGTGGTACTGACAACAATGCCGAGTTCGTCGGCCGCACGCAAGTCAATCGAACGTGCATTGCGCATACCCGTGGCTAGCAGCAACTTTAATTTCGGCAAACGCGCAAGCACTTCACGTGAAAACTCAGTACGCTCGCGAATTCGCATCACTACATCAAACTCAGCCAAGCGATCCACTAACTCATTTTGGTCATGCACGTGATCACGAAAGCTAACGACAGCCAACCCAGGCACCACACCCCAATCGACAATCGTCTGCCCAATCCCTAAGTAATCATCCAAAATCGCTAAACGCACTTTTAACCTTTCAATCTTTTGCCCGTCGGCGCTCTCTTGGCCAAGCTATCGCAGAGCCAACGATGCCTGTATGAATCAAACACAGACATGCGCCGCCTGCGACTCAATTCGCTTAGAGCCCAGCAGCCTCGCGAATGCCTTTTGTGATGCCAGTCATATCAGCACCTGGAGTCTCTTTGACGGCCTTGGCCCACAACGCGGCGTTCGCTTCGCACAAAACGGTTTTGACCCCGGTCGACTCGATCAGTGACATCGCAATCCCGACGTCTTTGTTCATCAATTGCATCGCAAAGCCGAAGTTCCACGTCTTAGGCAACACAGCACGAGGCCAAGCCTGAGCAGTCATAAAACTGCCGCCGCTCGAGGCATCAATCACTTGATGCATGACCGCAGGATCCAATCCAAATTTTTCGCCTGCTGCAAAAATTTCAGACGTCGCCACTAAAATCGTCGCGCCTAATAAGTTGTTCAGCGCTTTAACAGCGTGGCCTGAGCCAACTGGGCCCACATGCACAACTTTCGTTCCCATCCGATTGAGCAAAGGCAAAGCACGCGCAAAGTCTGCCGCCTCACCGCCGGCCATAATGGCAAGCTTGCCCGATTCGGCACCGCCGATCCCACCCGATACGGGCGCATCAATAAACGTAATGCCATGCTGTTTTGCGAGCTTAGCGTTCTCGATGGTGTTAGCTGGCGTCGACGAACTCATATCGATCACCAGTGCGCCAGACTTTAAAGTGTTGAGTAATTCATTGCGCAACACTTTGTCGACAATCGGGCTATCAGGCAACATCAAAATCACCACCTGGGCATCGGCCATCGCGCTGATGCTACCCACCGCCTTGCCGCCGGCCGAGGCTGCGGCCTGTTCCCGACGCGCAACATCCAGATCGAAGACCTGAACGTCCGCAAAGCCCTTCAAATGGGCAACCATGCGGCTACCCATCGCACCCAACCCTACAAAACCAACTTTCTGGCCTGCACCATTATTGCTTTGACTCATGTTCATCTCCTCATGTTTTTAATTAAATTATTTTTTACCTAACGTTTCATAGATACTGCCGTAATCTAGTTTGCCGTGGCCCAATTTACTGTGCATATCGTACAGGTTACGGGCCAAGCCACCGAGCGGCACGCTGCATTTAGTTGCCAACGAGTTTTCAACTGCAAGGCCCAAGTCTTTCAGCATTAAATCAACACCAAAGCCGCCCGCGTAACCGTTTGAAGCGGCTGACTCTGGCATCACGCCAGGGCAAGGGTTGCATGAATTTAACACCCAGTTGTTGCCCGAACTCTTTGACATGATTTCAGACAATACCGCAGGGTCAAGCCCATTGGCGACGCCCAAGCGCAAGGCTTCGGCGGTGCCGATCATGGTGATCCCAAGCAACATATTGTTGCAAACCTTAACGGTTTGCCCGCTGCCATGGGTGCCAGCGTGATACAGAGCCTTACCCATCTTTTGGAGGTACGGCTGCGCGGCCGCAAAACCCAGCTCAGTGCCACCGACCATAAAGGTCAGGGTGCCAGCCTTAGCACCGAAGGGGCCGCCCGACACAGGCGCATCAATCATCTCTATGCCTTTTGCCGCAGCGGCGACACCAAGCTCTTTAGCCACTTGAGGTGCAATCGTTGACGAGTCGATCAGCAAGGTTTCTTTTTGAACAAGTGCTAAAACGCCCTGGTCGCCTAAATACACGCTTTGCACGTGCTGGCTCGCAGGCAACATACTGACCACGACTTTGGCCCCTTTTACGGCCTGCGCCAAGTCGACCCCTTTTGCACCACC
>CAMCII010000265.1 GCA_945874505.1 Bordetella parapertussis
AACACGACGTTACGACTCATGTGCAGAAAGGGCACGGCGTAGGCCTTTGTCATTGCTCGCATTTCAAACTCACGAACAAGTTGGCGGCGCTTGACGGGATCTAGTTCAACGCTTTGCTTCTCAAACAAGGCGTCAAGCGTTGGATCTACCGCAAAAGTCGCGACTTGGCTGCCTCGCTCGGCTGACAAATACTTTGATAACCCCGTGGTTGGATCTGTGCTCACATCAACAAACGAGTCCACCATGATGTCAAAATCACCACTACTTCTTGCGGCAAACCACCCCGCAGTTTCGTGCTGTTTATGCTGAACCTTGACACCAATCTGACGCCATTGATCAATCATATAGATCCCAACCGTCACAAACGGCGCGATATTGCGATTACTCAAGGTGAAGGTCAGATTCTCGACGCCCGCCTCTTTTAGCAACCGACGCGCCTCGGCGCGATTAGCCTCGATATTTTTACCAAAGCCCGGCCACTGAACGACTTCAGCCTCAGTCGCCGCCCATTTTCCGCCTGGCATTAACACACCACCGACGGGTCCAAGCGACGACACTTTACGCAAGGCGGTTGAAGCACCCCAGCGATCAATCGCTAAAGACAGCGCGCGGCGAACTCGCTCGTCATCAAAAGGCTTCTTCTTGGTGTTGACACTCATCAGCATCTGAAACAACCAATCGCTTTCATATACTTTGACCTTATCGCCCATGGTTCGCACCAGACGATCGCGCTCGGGCGGTGCAAAACCGCGAAACTCGGCCAGAATATGCTCACCTTCCATCGCGTTCAACATTGCAGACGTGCCCAAAGTAATGGCGCGAAAACCATCAAGATAAGGCTTACCTTTTATAAAATAATCGTCGAACTTAGTGCCAACCCAGTGAGAGCCCGCGACATGCTCAACAAATTTGAAAGGGCCGGTGCCCATGACGTTTCGAGTCGGAAAATTCGGGTCGAGTTTGAGTTTCGCTGCACTATAGATACAGTTCCACGGTGAGGCAAAGCCGCTTTCGACGATTGAAGTGTCGACCCGTTTCATTTTAAATACAATGGTTCTAGCATCTGGCGCCTCAACACTAGCGACGGTCTCAAAAAGGTCTCTGCGCGCAGAAATCACCCCAGCGGACGGCGACATAATTCTGGCGTACGTGGCCTTCACATCTTCTGAAGTCAACAGCGTGCCATCGTGAAACTTGACGTTTGGCCTGAGCACAAAGGTGTAGGTCATCGCATCGGGCGAAGTCGACCAAGACTCTGCTAGATCGCCAACCACCTTTGGATAATTGTGCGGTTCATACTTTAGCAACGTTGAATAGTGCGGCGCCACGCGCTGGATCACTGCAAATGTTTGCATCGCGTGGCAATCGTATGAGGGTGGTTCTGCCACGATTCCGTACGATAAGGTTCCGCCTCGCTGGATCTCTTGAGATAAGACCCCTCCCGAACCAAGCAGCACCATTGCAGTTGCTACCCAACGACACACTATCACGCTTATCTGCATGTTTGTCTCTCTGTTTTAAACTGCGTTGTCTTTCTGACAATCTATACTGCTGAGCTTTGAATTTACTACATCAAAGAGGTTTCTGTGCAATACATCGGCACTAGTCCCCAAAATAACTAACCACGCATCAGGAGGCATCGATTAAGCCATCGCTCTAAACGCCTTTAGTAAGCAGGCGCAGCCAACGCCATCCCATTAAACGCATTCAGTAACCGAGTGCGCCATTGGGCAACCGGGTCATCGGCGGCTAACAGTTCAAAATCACTGACTGCACGTGCCCACTGAAATTGACCAAAAATGGCGTAATCGGCGTACAAGGGGGTTTCGCCACCAAAAAATGGTTGTACCTTCAGTACATTTCTTAAAGGCCCAAGGCTATCCCGAAAGGCTTGTAACTTGGCATCGCGGTCTACGACCACTTGCTCAAGCGTCATACCAAAACGTGGTTCGCGAGTGTCTCTAAAGTACGCCTGATTGGCCGCATCAAGGTGCTTATAGATATCTAACAAGACAAAGCGTACGATTTGTCCAGCGTGCACATCGCCCAAGTTTGAATACACCCGGGTCAAAGCTTGCCCCTGTGGCCCGCCAAATAAAGAAGGTCGGTCCGGAAAATGCGCCTCAAGATACTTGGCAATTTCCCACGACTCAAACACCCACTTATCGTCGTGCACCAGCACGGGCACTTTAGTCTGCCCACTGCGCTCGATGGCAGCCTTTTCTATAAAGCGCCAAGGCACTAGCTCGACTTCGAGCCCTTTATGGGCAAGCGCCATACGAATCCGCCAGCAGTATGGGCTGAAGGGTCGATTACTCTCAGCGCCAACGAGTTCAAATAACTTAAGTGCCATGGTTTGCTCCGGGTTGTTCTAACGGTTTTGGCGAGGGCTATTGTGTCGATCGCGTCTTGTCTAGTTATCACCTTAACCCGAAGCGGGCCCAGGATAAAGCCCGCCAGGCTAACGTCACAAATAAATCCTTAGCCTCACTTCAGCCCCCTACTGAACCTGCATTTTGTTACAGTTTCATTTGGTCCACAAAAGTTAGGCGCGCTTGCGCTCATTTTGATGGTCAAACTCCGGCGCAAGACATCGCATCGGCACCACAAAATCCCCACTCTGGAGTCTGCTTTGACCTCTACCAACACCACTGCGCCCACCCAATCACGTTCATTTACGCCCGTGGCAGTTGTCACCGGCGGGGCAAGGGGAATAGGGTTGGCATGCGTGAAATGGTTTCTTGCTCACGGTTATCAGGTTGCCATGCTCGACACTGAGGCCGCCACGCTCAAACAAACCGAACAAACTTTGAATGACAGTGCTAGATTATTAGCGTTGCATTGCGATGTTTCGATCCCCGCTCAAGTTCAGACTGCGATCAACCAAGTTGAAAAAAAGTTTGGTCGCATCGATGCGCTGGTAAACAACGCAGGCGTCGCCGTGTTCAAGCCGATTGGCGAAACTACCTTTGAAGAGTTTCGCTATGTGCTGGGCACCAATCTTGATGGCGCGTTTTTGTGCTCACAAGCTTGCATCGAAGTCATGAAGAAAAACCACAATGGCTCGATCGTGAACATCGCCTCTATTTCAGGTCTACGTGCCAGCACGCTACGCGTGGCTTACGGCACCAGCAAGGCCGCCATTATTCACCTGACTAAACAGCAAGCGGTAGAACTCGGTACGATCGGCATTCGCGCAAACGTCGTCGCACCAGGCCCAGTCGATACCGAAATGTCAAAGCTTGTGCATAGCGTTGCGATTCGCTCTGACTACTACGACACCATCCCAATGAATCGCTACGGTACACCTGAAGAAATCGCGAACGCAGTGGGATTTTTATGCAGCCCAGAAGCCGCCTTTATCAACGGCCAATGTCTGGCGGTAGACGGTGGCTTTGATGCCTCAGGCGTTGGCATTCCAACCTTGCGCAAGCACCAAGACGGCTCAATTTAATTATTTATTTTTATACAAACAGGACACGCTCATGAATCAACCTTACATAGTCGGCTGGGGCCACACACCCTTTGGCAAACTCGACAACCTAGATTTTGTGCAATTGATTCGTGATGCTGCCCTGCCAGCCATTGAAAGCGCGGGTCTGACGCCTAGCGATATCGACGGTATTTTCGTCGGCCATTTCAATGCCGGTTTTGTGCAACAGGATTTCACCGCCTCGCTGATGGGCGTGGCAATCCCCGAGTTTCGTCATACTCCAGCCGTGCGGATGGAAAATGCCTGCGCCACGGGCTCAGCCGCAATCTGGTCTGCACTCGATGCGCTAGCTGCCGGGCGCTTCAAGCGTGTACTAGTGCTGGGGATCGAAAAAATGAATACCCTACCCAATAAAGAAATTGGTGAGATCTTGCTCAAAGCCTCTTTCGTGCAAGAAGAAGGCCACACCGAAGGCGGCTTTGCTGGCGTGTTTGGTCAAATTGCCAGCGGCTACTTCGAGCGCTTTGGTGATCAGTCTGACGCGCTTGCCGCCATCTCGGCAAAAAATCATTCGAATGGCGTGCACAATCCTTACGCTCACATGCGCCGCGATTTAGGGTTTGATTTCTGTCGCAACCCTTCTGAGAAAAATCCTTTTGTTGCGGGCCCCTTAAAACGCTCAGACTGCTCGCTCGTCTCAGACGGTGCGGCAGCCCTGGTGCTTTCAAGCGAGCCTCTGCCAGGTGCCAAGGTACCCGCGGTGCGCTGGCGCTCACGCACACATGTCAATGAATTTTTACCGTTGTCGCGCCGTGATCCCACGCGCTTTGAAGGCGCTGCGCTGGCCTGGCAAAAAGGCCTGGCGAATGCGCAGCGCACGCTTGACGACCTGCAATTTGTCGAAACACATGATTGCTTCACCATCGCTGAAATGCTTGAGTACGAAGCAATGGGTTTGGCGCCCCACGGCCAGGGCGCACGCGTTATTCTGGATGGAATCACCTGCAAAGACGGCAAGCTTCCCGTCAATCCCTCGGGCGGCTTGAAGTCGCGCGGGCATCCGATTGGTGCCACCGGCGTATCGCAACACGTGATGGCAGCCATGCAGCTTTCGGGGCAAGCCGGTGACATGCAAATCAAGGGCGCGCATACGGGCGCAGTGTTTAATATGGGTGGCGCAGCTGTTGCCAACTATCTTAGCGTGTTGGAAGCAACGTGAACGCAGCGCAATCCATGAACTTAGGGCGGTTGCTCACGCATACCGCCATGCTCTACCCTGAGCACACGGCGCTCATTCAAGGCGAACAAAGCTGGACGTGGTCTGCCATTAATGCACGCGTCGATGCCATGGTCGCCGCCTTGCGCGCACTGGGCCTCAAGAAGGGCGACCGCATCCTGCTGCAGTCACGCAACAATCTGCAAACCTTTGAGAATAGCTGGACTGCTTTCAAGCTGGGGTGTGTCTGGGTACCGACTAATTTTCGTCTGACGCCACCCGAAGTCGCGTATCTAGGGGCGTCAAGTGGCGCCGTGGCAATGATTGTTGAAGACATCTTTGCGGGGCACACCGATGCCGTCAAGGCCGAATCTAAAACCCTTAAACACATCATTGTGATTGGCCAGCCGCGTGCGGGCGAGCTATCGTATGAGGCCATGATCGTGCAGCACTTAGGCGTGGTCAGCGAAGAAGAGACCGTCCATTACGACGACCCGCTTTGGTTTTTTTACACCTCGGGCACAACCGGCAAACCGAAGGCTGGCATTTTGACACACGGGCAAATGGCCTTTGTGGTGGCCAACCACCTTGCCGAGATTATTCCGGGCACCACTGAACGCGACTGCTCAATTGTCGTTGCGCCGTTATCACACGGCGCCGGCATTCATGCGTTGCTCAACGTGGCGCGCGGCGCGGCAGCCATTCTCATGTCGAGCGAGAAGTTTGATCCAGAATTGTTTTGGCAATTGGTTGAGCGTTATCGTGTGACCAATCTCTTTACCGTACCGACGATCGTCAAAATGCTGGTCGAGCACCCTGCGGTCGATCAGTATGACCACAGCTCATTGCGCTATATGCTTTATGCTGGCGCCCCGATGTATCGCGCCGATCAAAAGCGAGCCCTCGAGAAACTAGGCAAGGTGCTTGTGCAATATTTTGGCTTAGGTGAAGTGACGGGCAATATCACGGTGTTACC
>CAMCII010000266.1 GCA_945874505.1 Bordetella parapertussis
GCAACAATTTTTGCACCAACGGGCTGTCAGGCCGATTCAAGTGCAGCACCAAGTCAAAGTGATTGGTGTCGGGCATATCGACATATTCGCCTTTAAATCCTTTGGCTTTCCAGGCAGCGAGAAAATCTTGCGATTGTTGCTTAAAGGTCACGGTTTCGTTGCTGCCATAGCTCACGATGAGCGGCGGGCCGTAGTCGGGCAATTCAAACAGAGGACTGTTGCGTCGAGCGTCTTCGGGGCTGAGTTGCATCCATTCGTTAATGTGGGTATTGACCAGCGGGGTGATGTCAAACAGGCCGCTGAGCAGCACGGCGCCGGCGAGCCCACGTGCATCAAAGCCGTAGGACGCTTGCCAGCCGCGAGCAAGCACCATGCCGCCAAGATGCCCGCCGGCCGAACTGCCAGAAATGATCAGTTTTTGACCATCGCCATGGTAGCGTCCGATATTGCTTTGCACCCAAGCCATCGCCCGCCGCGTCTGATCCACGATCCGATCCAGGCTGACAGCCGGCGCCAAAGAGTAGTTGACTGCTACGACAGTCATTCCGGCGGCAGTCAGGGCCGGTGCCATAAAGCTCGAGTCGTCTTTAGAGAGCAGGCGCCAGTAGCCACCATGCAGGTAAATAAAAACAGGGGCCCTAGCATTGCCTTGCGCAAAAAAAATATCCAACGTCTCGTCTGGGTGCTCGCCATAGGAAACGTTCAGTGCGCAGGGTAGGGTTGACCGCGCCTGAGCGCTCAGAGCTGCGTAATCGCGCAGCATAGGGGCAATATCAGGCACCGTTGCCCGCGCGTTGTACTGCAGATCTAATTCTTCGTGTGCGGGCGTTGGTGTTGCACCGTTTATTGTGGTCATTTTTTGCGTTGAGCCCTAAAAAATCCACCAAAGCGCTTATTTTGAGGGTAAAAGTTTGTCGTGGCAAAATATTTCTCACCTGCTACTATTTGACGCTAATCATTATCGTGCCCAGGAGGCCTCTCATGCGTCTGTTTAAAAACCTCGTTGCAGCGGCGTTATTCTTGCCAGCCATTGCACTTGCACAAACCCCGATCAAGGTCGGTATTGCGAACGATTTGTCAGGTCCGTTTGCGGCACTTGGTGCCGAAGCGCGTGACGGCTTTAATCTGGCGATCAAACAGCTTGGCAACAAACTAGGCGGGCAGCCCGCTGAGTTTATTCAGACAGACATGGGTGGTAACCCAGATCAGGCGCGGCAGTTGGTCACTCGTTATATCCAACGCGACAAAATCGATTTCTTTACTGGGCCGATTGGTTCAAATGTGGCGTTGGCGGTTGGCCCTGCATTGTTCGCCGCCAAAGTCCCCTACCTGTCAAATAACCCGGGCCCGAGCCAGTTTGCTGGCGCGCAATGCAACGACTACTGGTTTGGCGTGTCATACCAAAACGATGCCTTTCATGAGGCTGCAGGTAAAGTTGCCGCCGATCGTGGTTTTAAAAAAATGGTCATCCTTGCCCCTGATTATCCTGCTGGCAAAGATGCGTTAAATGGTTTTAAGCGTGGTTACAAACTTGCGCCAAACCAAGAGGTGTATACCAAGCTTGGGCAGATTGATTACGCTGCTGAGCTGGCCCAGATTCGCGATGCCAAGCCGGATGCGATCTACATCTTCTTGCCAGGTGGGATGGGCATCAATTTTGTAAAACAGTTTGTTTCGGCAGGCTTGAATAAAAGTGTGAAGCTTGTTGGCCCTGGATTTTCAGCAGATGAAGACGTGATTCAGGCCGTGGGTGAACCCTTGATCGGGATGTTTAACACCGCTCAATGGGCACACGACTTAGACAATGCGCAGAACAAAAAATTTGTCGAGGCATTTCGTAAAGAGTACAACAATCGCTACCCCGCTGTGTATGCCGCTCAAGCCTATGACACCATCATGGCGATCGACGCTGCCGTTAAGGCTACGGGTGGCAAAGTTGCTGATCGTGAAGCTGTGATTGCTGCCTTGAAAAAAGCTGACTTTTCATCGGTACGCGGCTCGTTCAAGTATGGCGTCAATAACTTTCCGATTCAGGCCTTGTATGTTCGCGTGGTCGAGAAAGGCGCTGATGGCCGTATCACCAATAAGTTAGTCGGCAAAGTGTTTGATTCGTACCAAGACGTTTACGTGGGCGGATGCAAAAAGTAAGTCTCTTGGCTCGGCAAAAGGCACCCCGATGAGCGGCACACTGATTGCCGAGCAATTGCTCAATGGCTTGCAGTTTGGCTTGATGCTATTTTTGATTGCAGCAGGCCTGACGCTGGTGTTTGGGATTTTAGATATCTTGAACGTGGCGCATGGCTCGCTGTACATGGCTGGCGCTTACGTCGCAGCCCAAACCATGCAAGTCACTGGTTCGTTTGCGGCAGCCGTGTTGATGGCTGCCGTCATCACTGGCCTAGTCGGTTTGGTGCTTGAGCTGGTGTTGGTGCGTAAGTTGGTGGTGCGCGATCATCTGGCGCAGGTGCTTGGTACCTTCGCGGTGATATTGATTGCGAACGATGTCGTCAAAATGATTTGGGGTCCTGCCCCCATCATGATGAATATGCCCTCTGGGCTATCCGGGCCGGTGCAACTGTCGTCAGACTTTCTTTATCCTGCCTATCGCCTACTCATTATTGTCGTTGGTTTGGCGGTGGCACTTGGGTTGTACTTGTTTGTAACCAGAACTCGCGCCGGCGTGTTAGTGCGCGCGGGTGCCTCGAATCGACAGATGGCGACTTTGATGGGCGTGCGTGTACCTTTGCTATTCATGGGCGTGTTTGTGTTGGGGGCGGTATTGGCGGCGTTGGCAGGCGCTTTGCTGGGGCCGATTACAGCCATTCAAGCCGGCATGGGTGAGCAAATCCTGATCTTGGTTTTGGTGTGTATTGTGATCGGGGGTATCGGTTCGATACGCGGCGCGTTTGTGGGCGCTTTGCTCGTGGGCTTTGTTGACACCGCAGGCCGGGCTTTTTTGCCCACCTTGTTAAAACTATTTTTTTCGCCCGCAGTCGCCTCGAGTGTAGGCCCCACGTTGGCAGCGATTGCGATTTATATCTTAATGGCAGTGGTGCTGGTGTTTAGGCCGGCGGGCTTGTTTCCGGCGCGCGGCTGATGCCTAGACCCTCAACCCCTTCGGTTGCACGCAGCGATGGCACGACTGCCGCAGCGGTCGCTTCACTGGGTGCAGTGCCGGCGCCCAAGTCTGGCACGGATGGTCTCGTTCACACCGCTGCGCGCACTGCGCCGCGTTGGGTCACGGTTTGGTTGCCTCTTGGCTGCTTGCTGTTGCTGGTGTTGTTTCCGTTAGTTGCACCTGTGCTTGATCTTGGTTTTTATGTCTCGTTTGTGCGGCGCGTGTTGATCTATGCCTTGGTCGCCAGTAGTTTGAATTTTATTTTGGGTTATGGCGGGATGGTGGCGTTGGGTCACGCAGCTTTTTTTGGTGCGGGTGCGTATGTGGTGGCAATTTTGTCAGCCCAAGGCTTTAGCCAGGCGATTGTTGTCTGGCCGCTGGCGATGCTTGTGGCTGGTGCCTTAGCCTTGTTGATCGGAGCGATTTCGCTGCGCACGCGAGGCGTGTATTTCATTATGATCACGCTGGCCTTTGCGCAGATGGTCTTCTATCTCTTTATCTCCTTGCGTCAGTACGGTGGCGAAGATGGCATCAACCTTTCGGCTCCGTCTACCTTACCCGCTTTGAACTTGGGTAACGATACGCAGTTTTATTATCTAGTCTTAGGAATCGTCGCCGCATCCCTGTGGCTGATGCACTGTATGGTGAACTCGCGGTTTGGGCGGGCGTTGCAAGGGATTCGCGAAAACGAAACGCGTATGCAAGCCTTAGGTTATCCGGTGTTACGAATCAAGTTAGTGGCCTTTGTGTTTGCTGGTGCGTTGGCGGGCTTGGCGGGTGCCTTGCTAGCTAACCACAATTTATTTGTGTCCCCAAGTTTGATGCACTGGACAGCCTCGGCCAATCTCATCATCATGGTCATTGTGGGCGGTATCGGTTTGCGTTTTGGGGGTGTGGTGGGTGCTGCAGTGATGCTGCTACTTGAAGAGTTTTTGCGGCTCTATACCGAGTATTGGCATTTGCCAATGGGTGTTTTGCTCTTGATCATTGTGTTGTTCGCCCCACGCGGTGTGGCGGGTGTCTTTTTGCGGCGCTCAATATGAACACGAGGTCTGAGATTTCGCCCGCGCTTGTCGCGACGCAACTCTCTAAGCGCTATGGCGCTTTGCAGGCCTGCGATCAGGTTTCCCTGTCTGTGTTACCTGGTGAGATTCACGCCTTGATTGGGCCGAACGGCGCTGGTAAATCGACCTTGATCAATGTGTTGTCGGGCGCTGTCGCACCTGATAGCGGCGGCCTGTTGCTCAATGGGCGCGACGTGACACGCGCTCCGATGCAGCAACGTGTCGCCGCCGGTTTAGCGCGCTCTTATCAAATCACTAATATTTTTCAAAAGAGCTCGGTGATGGATAACTTGCTGATCGCCGTGCAAGCTCAGCAAGGCAGCCAGTTTAGTTTTCTGCTTTCGCGCGAGCGTGACACAGCTTTGCACGACGCGGCACAGGCCTTGGCACTCGAGTGCTCAATCGATGGGTCTTTATGGGAGTTGCTTGCCGGGACGCTGCCGCATGGCGAGCAACGCAAACTTGAGTTTGCCTTGGCCTGGGCGGCGCGCCCCTCGGTGTTGCTGTTGGATGAGCCCATGGCGGGCATGGGGCCTGACGAAACCTTGCGTTTAACCGAATTGATTGAATCGTTGCGTGGTCGGGCAGCAATGCTCTTAGTTGAGCACGACATGCAAGCGGTCTTTCGCTTGGCTGATCGTATTTCAGTGCTGGTGTATGGCCGTGTCATCGCCACGGGCACGCCCGAAGAGATTCGTGCGAACGATGCGGTACGGCAAGCCTATCTAGGCGACGAAGGCTCAACATGTTAAGCATTAAAAATATTCAAAGCGGCTATGGGCTCAGTCAAGTCTTGTTTGACGTGTCGCTTGAGATTGCTGTCGGTGAAGTGGTGGCTGTATTAGGCCGTAATGGGATGGGCAAATCGACGCTCGTGCGTACTCTCTTCGGCCAGCTTGCTTTGCAGGCGGGTTCGTTGCAAGTCGACGGGCAAGACATTGCGGGTTGGTCTACCGATCGGATCGCGCGTTTAGGGTTGGCGATTGTTCCTGAAGGGCGACAGTGTTTTCCTAACCTAACGGTACGCGAACATTTAACGGCCTTTGCTGCGCAACGCAATGCCGCTTCAGTGCAACAGTGGGATGTTGAGCGCGTCTTTGCGATGTTTCCGCGCTTGCGTGAACGCGCAGGCAATATGGGCAACCAACTGTCGGGCGGCGAGCAGCAAATGCTTGCGATTGGTCGTGCGCTAGTCACCAATCCACGTTTGTTGGTGCTTGACGAGGCGACTGAAGGCTTGGCACCCTTGGTGCGCGAAGAGATCTGGCAGTGCCTGGCGCGTCTGCGCCAAGAAGGGCAAACGATTTTGGTGATCGACAAATATGTTGAGCGGCTGATTAAACTCGCCGATCGCCACGTGATCCT
>CAMCII010000267.1 GCA_945874505.1 Bordetella parapertussis
GTGTTGATGGGCGCTTTTTAGATGCCTCGTTTGTGGGCTGTGAGTTTGATCAGGCGTTTATTGATCGGCTGCCGGTTGGGGTCGATGCTTGCGGTGAAAACGGTGAGTTTCATACCTTTGTTTACGATGGGCCTAATTTTGCAGTGTCCGTGCCATGGAAGAGTTTAGGAAAAGAAACGTACGTGTCACCGCCTGAGTATGGGAGCCAGACGTATTATTTTGATTTGCTGGGAGTTTGAGGGGATTTTTAAAGCAGAAAAATAATTGGGCAAGCTGTGCCTATGAAGTCCCTTACGAAGCGCTATCGACAAGCTTAAGCAAACACCACGCTCGTACGGCCACAGAGCGATGGTCGCGCAGATTTGCGCACGACAATTTGCACATCACGACCTAGGCGGTTAAGGCACTCAAGCATTTTAGTTTCACTGATGCCGCGAAATTGACCGCGCAGCATGCCAGACACTTTGGGTTGGGGCATACCTAAGATGCTAGCCGCCTCAGTTTGCGTGAGATGACGGTACTTAATGATCTCTGCAATTTTTGTAGCAAGGCGAGCCTTGACGAGCATGTCATCGGCATTGACAGAGCCTAGATCTTTATAAACATTGCCGGTGCCTGTTTGTACTTTTGTCACGAGTTTGACTCCTTATGATGTTCTTCTGCTGTTTTTAGTCGAGTGTTAATTAAGCTTATGTCAGGCGTCGGAGTTTCTGCGCCCCTCTTGGATTTCTTCTGAAATACATGCAAGACATATACCGCGGCGTCGAATTTCACGGTGTAAACCGCGCGAAAGGTATCCCCTCGTTGATCTGCAACAACCTCAAGAACACCTGCTCCGCCAAACCCTCGTAGCGGCTTGGTTTGAGGGTGCTTTTTGCCCTCCTGAGCTAAATGCAAAGCGTAACCAAATACATCACGAAGCGAATCCGAGAGTGCTTTCAAATCTTTGAGAGAAGAGCCAATCCAATGCAAAGGCTTTAGTTGATCATTCATTCAAATGATCATACCCATATGGGTATAGTATATCAAAGACTTTTACTTTTGTTACGCCGGTATCATTTTGAAATAATTCAGTGCATTACTTAATTGCACGTAAACAGCTCGGCAATCAGCGCAGCAGCTTCATCGTTACCGGTTGGTGCAACCGGAGTGTAGGGCCCTTGTATGAGCAGTTTTGATAGTTCTTGCTCAAACGTACCCGCCCTCAGCGCCTCATTTGTAATCTGGGCGCAATGCGCGTTCTCTTGTAACCAGGTAACAAGCGCTTCAGTTTCTGGCCATTCGCCTCTGGCGGTAAACAATATCGGTACACCTGCCGCTGCGGCTTCGGCAAACATGCCGTAACCCGGCTTGGTGATGATCAAATCTACCGAGGCCACTAAGTCAGAGTACGACAGGCCAGTAGCGTCGACTGACAGCGCGTTGGTGTGGGTGTTGGCGCTAGAAGGTGAAACGAGATAGCAAAGCGGGCGGCCTTGGTGTTGGGTTGGCCAGTGTTCGAGTGATAACTCAAACGGGATGCCGCCCATGCCTACGAGTACTAGCCACGGGTTGTTTAGGGCTTTGTGTTGTTTGGCCGCGCTGAGCAGGGTTTTCTTTTGCGCGATACCTGGCGCGCAACAAGGGCCGATCGCGCGTTGATTATTCAGCTTAGGCATCGCCATACTTGGCGCCGGTTGCAAAAAATAGCGCGCGGATTGGTATGCCGCATACATGGTGTGGATGATGGCTTGCGGTTTATCCATCCCGACATAGTGCGACAAAATATCAGCCCAGTTCAACGAGCAAAGCGCGACCGCTGGGATGCTAGCGACCTGCGCTGCAGCCAGTGGCAGATAAGGTACATCAGCCAATACAACGTCGATCTCAGCATCAATAAATTGCTGCGCAAGCACCTTCACCTTGTGATCCCAGTCTTGATGCAGGCTTTCATAGCGGGCCAGGCTTGCTTGGGTATCGACGCTAAACGCATGATTCATCACCATCCCAAAATCATCAGTTGCGTGTTGCAAGGTGTCGAAATGATGAAGGCGGCTGCGAAGTTGGGCCTCAGGTAAGGCTGCGCGAATTGTGATTTTTAATTGCGGGATCAACTCATGTAGCCGGTTCACGACTGGGGCAACTTGCGACAGGTGTCCAAAGCCATGGGATGAGATAGCGACTAAAAGGTGAGGGGGGTGAGGCATGAGTTGAGATTCGTAGTTTATAAGTTACAATTTTATTATGTCATCAAACCAAAAGAACACGATATCAATACCGCAAAAAGATATTGGACTGACTGGGAAAAGAGGCAATCATGACTAAAAAAATTGAAGCTGCAGTCTCGCACTATCAACGTGAAATAGAAGAACTACGAGCCGATCGAGATTTAGCTGCGGCTTATCTTAAGTTGGCGTTGCAATCCTTAGACGATCCCAATGATCGCGCAGCTGGCTTACTTGCCTTACGAAGTGTCGCAGAGGCATACGGCGGCTTAGCACTCATCGCTCAGCAAGCGGGAATCAGTCGCGAGGCGCTATATCGAGCACTCTCAGCAAAAGGTAACCCTACGTTAAGAACGATCTTGGCAGTGTTGAAAGCGGTCGGGATGAAACTGTCAGTGGAGCTTGATCCAGAGTCTGTCGTACCAGCGTAAGGGGTCGATGACGATCACCCGTACTGTTTCCCAATCCACTTACGATACTCGCCACTCTTCACGCCCTGCACCCACTCGGTATTATCCAAATACCACTGCACGGTCTTTTCAATGCCTGATTCAAAAGTCTCTTGCGGCGTCCAGTTCAGTTCGCGTGCGATTTTGGTAGCGTCGATGGCATAGCGGCGATCATGGCCGGGGCGGTCTTTGACGTAGGTGATTTGCTCGGCATAGCCTTTGCCATCTGCGCGTGGGCGCAGCGTATCTAGGTGGGCGCAAATGGTTTTGACAACATCGATATTGGCCTTTTCGTTTGCGCCGCCGATGTTGTAAGTTTCGCCAGGTCGGCCCGCTTCAAGCACGCGTGCGATGGCGCGACAGTGGTCTTGTACGTATAGCCAGTCTCGCACTTGTTGGCCATCGCCATAGATGGGCAAGGGCTTGCCATCAAGAGCATTTAAGATCACCAGCGGGATCAGTTTTTCAGGAAAATGAAACGGCCCGTAGTTGTTGCTGCAGTTGGTGGTGAGCACCGGTAGACCATAGGTGTGGTGCCAGGCGCGGACCAAATGGTCAGACGAAGCTTTGCTGGCGGCGTAGGGGCTGTTAGGTTCAAACGGATTGGTTTCAGAAAACGGTGGGTCTTGCGGTGCGAGTGTGCCGTAGACTTCATCCGTCGAGACATGCAAAAACCTGAAGTTTTGTTTTTTGACTTCGTCTAACTCAGACCAGTAGGCGCGAACGGCTTCAAGCAGGTTGAAGGTGCCAACCACGTTGGTTTGGATAAATTCGCCTGGCCCGAGAATCGAACGATCAACATGGGATTCGGCTGCAAAATTTAAGACGGCGCGCGGTTGATGTTCGGCCAACAGTTTACTCACTAGCTCTTTATCGCCAATATCCCCTTGTACAAAGATATGTCGTTTGTCTTGCGCGAGCGCCGAAAGATTCGCAAGGTTGCCCGCGTAAGTGAGCTTATCCAGGTTCAGGATAGGCTCGTCTTGGCTAGCCAGCCAGTTGTGAACAAAATTACTTCCGATAAAGCCGGCGCAACCAGTGACGAGGATCATAAAAGTGTGTTGGGTGTGTTGATGGGGTGAACGATCGTGACTTAAAGTTTACCCTGACTAGTTCAGCAGTATTCCATCGGCAAGGGCATCGGCTTTGTGTATGCGTAAAGCAGCTATAAATTGCTGTTTTGTGTATGGGGGGCTTTTGAGATCCGATCGCGAACGTTCAATCGCCCGCAAACATCTATTCGGTTCAAGGTTGAAAAGTTGATTTAGAAAGTGGCCAGCTGTGTAGACGTTCACCCCGAGTTGAGCCGTCTCTTTCACTGCGAGATGTTTAGTATTGTCAGATACGACAAACACCTTGTGATGGCAGGGACTTTTCTCTGCGCGACATGAATCTAGCATCATCAAGGCGGCAGCAATAAGATGCTTGTCGTTCTGATGCACTCGGGCGGGAACCCTAGAGGTGTACGTGGTTTTGTGGTGTCCGGCAATTATGTGGCCGTGTCGCGTAGCACGCTGAAACGAAGCGAGGCGTTTGGCGCCTGCTAAGGGGCGGGCGGTATGCACAGAAGGCCAGTTGCGTAAAAATTCTTGTTCAACGTCCTTTGTCCAATGCAAAAAATAAAGTTTTTCGCTCATAAGGTCGAACAATACGTCTGAAAGTCGCGAAGGAAGTAAGACGCATGTGTCGAGAACGACGTGGGTGTACCCGTTTGGTGAAAAAGGATGTTTCGTCATCGTTTCTTTTTGGCTAGTGCTTTTATACGTCGCACGACAGTTGCTTCAGGTGTGTCGTACGCGCCTGACTCCTGCCCATCTTGCTGCATAGAAGGAGCCGCTTGATCGTGTGCTTGTTTTTGCTGCAAAGCTAGGATGGCAGCCCTTGGAACACGACGATGGCCCCCGGTCGATAGGATTGCACCAGCGATTTGCCCTTGGTCAATTAGCATCGAAACGTAGGGGCGACTGAAGCCAAGAATTTTGGCGGCCTCAGTGGTGCTGATGAAGTCGTTCGCCGAGGGTTCGGTGTCTGCTACGAGCTTCGCCTCTTGAGCCTCTATCTCTATTAAGTGGCGCATAAGTAGTACGCGTGCCTTGCGCCCTTGAGCATCTTTCGCGTCGAAGAATGCGTGCATGGCATGAGTGACCTTGCGTGCAATCGCTACGGGTGACTGCTTTGTGCGAGCTTCGGCCAGTATCAGACCGCCAATTGCGTTGGCAACCCGTGAGAATGGATCACAGGGTGTTGAAGATTGTTTTGTGCGAATTGTTAGCGAAGCCATTTTTTGATGCCCCATTATGAATCTAAGTTTTAATTATAACCAATAATACGAAAAATATGAAAAATACGAAAAACAGATGTGGATGAATTTATCGAGGAATTTGTTAACCTGACGTCATGGATACTCTTGAACAACTTCGCCGGGGTGAACTGGCCGGTGCGACTCGTTTGGCTTTGTCAGAAGGCTTGACTGAGTTTCCGCGCGAAATCTTTGCCTTGGCCGACACGCTTGAATATTTAGATTTGTCGGGCAATGCGTTAACAAGCTTGCCTGAGGATTTTGCCCAGCTGCGTCGCTTGCAGGTGCTGTTTTGTGCGGGTAATCGCTTTACTGAATTGCCTGTGGTGTTGGGGCAATGCCAAAGTCTAAGCATGGTTGGGTTTCGGGCAAATCAGATCACTAGCATCAAGGCTGCGGCTTTGCCCCCTAAGCTGCGTTGGTTGATTTTGACGGGTAATCAGATTGCTTCGCTGCCACCTGAAATTGGTGCGTGCCCTGAGCTGCAAAAGGTGGCGTTGTCTGGCAATCTTTTAAGTAGCTTGCCCGCTGAGATGGCGAACTGCACAAAGCTTGAGTTGTTGCGGATTGGCGCCAATCGTTTTGAGGCGCTGCC
>CAMCII010000268.1 GCA_945874505.1 Bordetella parapertussis
TTATCTATTCCGCACGCACGCACATTAGGCGCCCGAGGCAACACAACCAATCGCGTGATTGATGAAACGTTACGCGACTTAGGAAAAAATATATCGATGTCTTTTCAAATGCAGAACTTTGCAACCGTTGCCAGCGTCGTTAGCTCAACCGATATGATCGCGATGATCCCTCACAGCTTGGCTATCAAATTTTCTGCACAACTCAGCCTTCAGATCGTTGATCCACCAATACGCCTGCCCCGCATAAAATATGCCGCGTACTGGCATGAGCGCAGCCAAAATGATACGGGGCATCAATGGCTGCGTCAGTTGATTGTTAAAGTAGCGAAAGAATCGGGCACGCAATCCTGACGCATGGAGCAACTCGAGGCTACACTTTCTTACATAAAATCATCTCTTTACCTTAACAAAGCAGGCGCACCAAATGAAAAAAATCGGAATGATTGGCATTGGCATGATGGGCCATGGCATTGCAACAAACTTGCTGAAACACGGCCACGCGCTGTCGGTTCTTGAACATGCCGGCAATCAACCGCTTGATACCTTAATTGCGGGTGGCGTCACTACCTTCAAAACCCCCAGAGAGCTCGCTGCACAATCAAATATTGTCATCTTATGCGTCACTGGTACGCCGCAAGTCGAAGCGGTTCTTTTTGGTGACCAGGGTGTGCTGCAAGGGCTCGAACCTAATAGCATCGTCATCGACTGCTCGACTGCTGTCCCCGCTTCAACTGAGCGTATTGCTAAATTTGTTTCTGACTACGGCTGCCATTTTATGGACGCCGCCATGACACGCACACCTAAAGAGGCCGCCGAAGGGCGACTCAACTTGCTAGTCGGTGCAGAACCAACTCTGTTCGAGCAATGCAAACCGCTCTTAGAATGTTTTGCAGAAAATATCGTGCACGTTGGGCCTGTTGGTGCCGGGCATCGGATGAAACTGCTACACAATTTTGTGTCGCTAGGCTCGGTCACTCTCATGGCAGAGGCTGCCGCTTGTGCTCAGTTAGCCGGAATAGCACCTCAAACCTTTATTGACGTACTGGCCATGGGCGGAGGTTGGGGCGCTCCGCTCGAACGACTTAAGCCTTATCTCACAAACAAAGATACCTCTAACTTACGTTTCAGTTTGGCCAATTCGCTCAAGGATTTGAGCTACTACAATCAAATGGCCGAGGATATGAAAGTTGATCACACTATCGCGCAAGCCGTAAAAGGCTCACTCACACAAGCATGTCACGACGCCGATCCGCAGGCATTGCTACCCGAAATCGTATCGATCATCGCGAAAAGACATTAACAAGATCAGTTAGTCTACTGGTGCCAAACAGACCAGCATTTGTCTAATCAGCAGAAGCTTAGCCAGTACAAGACTCATCGCGTTTAGTGACAGCAATTTCATCCGCATCGACTGATGGCTGCTTCGTGATGAATCCCCGCTCTAGGTAGCGGGGATACTGTCAACTAATCGTCACGCCACCATCAATCACCAGACTTTGACCCGTCATAAACGAACCCGCCTGCGAGGCTAAAAAGACAGCCGCGCCGGCGATTTCATCGGGCTCACCAATTCGGCGCAGTGGTGTGGTCGAGACGCGCTTAGCGAGATTCGCTTCGTCTTCCCACAAGGCACGCGCAAAATCAGTTTTGACTAAACCGGGGGCAATGCAATTGACGCGAATATTGTGCGGGCCGTACTCAACCGCCAGATTGCGCGCCAGCTGCATATCGGCAGCCTTACTAATGCCATAGGCCCCGATCACTGGCGAACCTTTCAGCCCCCCAATCGAAGACACGATAATGATTGAACCCGCTCGCCGGGCAATCATTTCAGGAGCAACATAACTGATCAACCAATGGTTGGCCACGATATTGTTATCTAAGATCTTACGAAACTGATCATCTGCGATGTTGGCTTGCGGGCCGTAGTACGGATTACTGGCTGCGTTACACACCAAGATATCAACCTTGCCAAACTCACGCTTTGCAACAGTCACTAAATTTTCAAGCTCTGCCTTTGACGAGATATTCGCAGGCACAGAAATGGCAGTGTTCGCGCCATAGCGAGCATTGAGGGCGTCAACGACCTCTTGGCATGCTGGTGCCTTACGCGACGAGATCACCACCTTAGCCCCATGCTCAGCCATGCGCTCGGCAATTGCTTTGCCGATGCCACGCGATGAGCCAGTAATAATGGCAACTTGCCCTTTAAGATTAAATAAGTTCATGTTTTTGTCTCGTATTTGTTTTTGAAAAAATTGAATGCTCGAATCATCAAAACACTTCACAGTGACGTTACATCACATACCCTTCTAAATCATCATCACGCACATTTAAACGCTTCAACGTAAGGTTGCGCTATGTGCCTGTCTGGGCGGCCATTCCTTTACGTAACAATTCATCGATTAATTCGTTCATTCCAAGCACGCGTGACTCAGCAAGGGCACGCAACTCACCAGCTAGCTGAGCGTTAAGTTTGACTGCAAAAGGAATCAGGCCTTTCTCTTGATCGAGTTTTCGCTGCTCTTTACGATCAAGTACACCACCCGCCGCAAAACGATCAGGTGTACCGGCTTGCTTGAGTTTGCCGTCAATTTTCAGGCCTAAGTTTTTATACAGATCAGTCTTTTTCATACAGCAGGCCTTTCGTGTGAAGCACGAAAACTAACATTAAAGATTGTGCAGTGGCGCAATCTTTTGTACTGCAGGTAAGGCGAGCATCCGTTGGTAGTGATCAGCTACGCGCGGAAAGCGCGCAAGCTAGACACCGTTCTGCATTAACCAGATCGTGAGGGTAAAGAGATAAGGGTCTGCAACGCTAAAGTCCTTACCCATCACCCAGGGGCCGCGCAGTAGCTCGCGCTCAATCCAATCAAAACAATCAGTCATGTTCTGCGCAACTTTGGCTTTCATGGATTGCAAGGCGGTGACCTCGTCTGCCCAGCGCGCGCCGCGCGTACCGTGGGCGTGCGCCACATGTACCGTTGAACAGAACCAGCTGTTAACGGCTTGTAACTCAGCCAGTGCAAACGGATCATCTAAGGGCGCTACGCCGCTTTGCGGATGAGTTTGCGCCAGATATAGCAAGATGGCAGGGGTTTCAGTGATGACGCCATGCTCTGTCACCAATGCGGGCACACGGCCTTTCGCGTTAATCGCCAGATACTCAGCTGAGCGTTGCTGATTTGCCTGAAAATCAAGACGAATGGCTTCAAAATCAGCACCAACGTGCTCAAGAACAATATGGCTAGCCAAAGCACACGAACGTGGGGAGTAATAGAAACGAGCGGTCATTGCAGCAGTCCTTATTCAAATAATCATGGGTGATCTACGCCTTGCAGCAAACATCTCGCCGCACAGTACTGCGAGACCCTTACATCAAACATCTCGCTACACAATACTGCGAGACCCTTACATCAACAATCTCGCTACACAATACTGTGAGGTTCTTACATCAACAATCTCACTACACAGCACTGCGAGGCTCTTACATCAAAAATCTAGTCACACAATACGGCGCAACTCTTACACCGGCACCGTCGTGACATCATATTCGTACAGCCACTGATAGCGCGCACGAACTTTTTCGGGGGTCCATTCACGATTCACGTATTCTTCTGCAGACGCCGCATCTGCCAGTGTACGACTTTGAAAGCGTTTACCGTTTTCGGCTGAACCCAACACAACTTTGGTCGTGCGTTCGATCCGTGCCTGCTGATAGCGTTCAAGACCCTGTTGAATATCATCTCCCGCCGCCTCAAGCGCGCGAGCCAAGACAACACCATCTTCTAGCGACATCACTGCGCCCTGAGCAAGCATCGGCAGCATTGAATGGCAAGCATCCCCCAATAGGCTCACACGCCCGATGCTCCACTTAGGCAGGGGCTCACGTCCCATCAGCGCCCACTTATACGGCTTTGAAAAAAGCCTAATCATGCTGTGAATATCGTCGTGCCATCCGGCAAAGGTCGCGTGGCATTCTTCGTGCGTACCCTGCGCGCTCCAGGACTCGACCTGCCAGCCCTCGACCTCCATGATGCCGTTAAAGTTCATGTATTCACCGCGGTGCACAGGGTAATGCACCACGTGGCCACCGGGGCCAACCCAATTAGTGCCGACCATTCTGCGCATGTGCACTGGCAGCTTATCCATGGGCACGACGCCACGCCAAGACAGCATCCCTGTATAAACTGGATTGTCATCACCAAACAGCCCGTGGCGGATACGAGAGTGCACACCATCCGCACCGATCAGGTAATCACCTTGAACGGTGTAGGTCTGTCCGGCCGTTTCGTATCGCAGTGTCACACTTTGCTCGGATTGTTCAAAGCCGATACAGCGAGCATTTAAATGAATCGCATCTGGCTTTTCACGGCGTACCCCGTCGACCAGTACCGCTAACAAATCAGGCCGATACGTTAAATAATGACCAAAGCCGTAACGCTCGACTGACTCGAGTCCCACCTCAAACAATTTCCAGGCCTGGCCAGTGTTCCAAAGGCGGATCTCTTTGCCCTCGGCCTCACAGGCTAACGCGCGAAACTCGGGCAAGACACCGAGTTCGTGCAAAACACGCGCCCCATTCGCACTTAGCTGTACGCCAGCACCCACCTCGCGTAATTCAGAAGCCTGTTCATACACGTCAACGTCAAAGCCTCGCTTAAGTAAGGCTAATGCCGCAGCTAAACCACCAATCCCACCGCCTGCAATCAAGATATGAGGGCGTTTCGTCTTTTTTATCGTCATTTTCAAACTCGTCGGTTATCAGGCACTTCGCTGAGTCCAGCCTGACTCTATCTCTGGGCAACCGTGCCTCAACTGGCAGCGCAACCGAAATATTACCGCAGTGATCAATCGCGCTAAACTCAGCCTTCGATCAATGGCCACTCAATGTTCACTCGATCCAAACGTTGCCCCAGATCGAGCCCATCTTCGCTTCATCAGAGCATTACGTCAGTTCTTAGCCTGTTGCATTCCACAATGATAAAAATAGTAGGCTCCCCTAGGCAGATCTTTGAACGCAGTGCTCTGCGTCACCCCGACTTTCGCAGACTCTGGGTAACCACCTTACTGTCCTCAACAGCGCGTTGGGCCGATTTGGTAGTGGTCGGGTGGCTGACTCTCGAATTAACGGATTCAGCCCTGATGGTGGGGGTTGTGACAGCCTGCAAAATGGCGGGCTATCTGTTGGCACCCATGATAGGTGTCGCAGCAGATCGTCTCGATCGGCGCAAGCTGTTGATTCTCGCCTCGGTGATCAGTGGCTTAATTTCTGTGATGATGCTGGTCTTACTCACCGCGGGTTGGCTAACAATCGGTTATCTAATCGGCCTCTCGCTCGTCAGCAGCCTAACTTGGGCACTCGACAATCCTACCCGGCAGGCTTACATCCCAGACCTCGTTGAACCAGACGACCTCACGAATGCGATCGCCACGAACTCGGTGGCGATCGAACTCACCGTCATCGTGGGCCCAGCACTTGGGGGCTTATTGATTCCAATTTTGGGCATTACAGGCGC
>CAMCII010000269.1 GCA_945874505.1 Bordetella parapertussis
CCATTCTTGCGATCGACCTAAAATCTTAAAATCCTCAATCACCGTGGCTTTGAGGATAACCCAATGGAAACCAGAATGACGATGCTAGAAACTCGCTTTGACACAATTCTCCCAACACTTGCAACCAAAGAAGACCTCAAGAGCGTAGAACTTAAACTGACAAACATGGAGCTCAAGCTCACCAAAACCATCCATCAGGAAATCACTTCATGCACATGGAGAATGATCAGCTGGATGACAGCCGTGGTCGGCCTGGCGTTTACCGGTGTGTTTTATGTGGCGAGATATTTACCGGCCTAAAGGCCGAGGCTGAAACGGGTCAGTTTGTTGCGAAGTTAACTACCCCACCATTTTTTAATAATGTAATTTATAGATTACTATATACACATAATAAATTAAAAAGTGATATATAATTGACTTTATGAGTATCACTAAAATCCTCAAAACTAGCTCAACAATCGAGCACCGGGATCCCTTGATCCAGGATATTGTTCGTGCCCGCAAGTCACAGCGCTTCACTCAAGGTCAACTTGCCGAAATGTCTGGTGTCTCACGCCGTACGATCGTACTGATCGAAGCGGGGGGGGACTGCACCCTGTCTACCCTGCACAGGGTAACTGCAGCACTTGGCCTACGACTCACAGCGCAGATCAAGTACTTACCTACGCTTGATGACGTCACTCGCGAAAACGAAGCGCTTTTCGCAAGCACGCGCTCAACTCAATCCAATTAATCCAAAAGAAGCCAATGCTTGATGTGTATGTCTCCAAGCAACTAGTCGGTGTTCTGGATCAGCCTGAACCCTACACTTTTGTCTTCAATTATCTACCTGACGCGCCAAGCGTACTACCCGTTTCATTACTCATGCCCAAACGGACAGCGAGTTGGGTCAGCAAAGAACTCCACCCGGTCTTTCAGACCTCGTTACCTGAAGGATCTTTACGCGAGTTAATTGTCAGAAATTTTTCTAAACGTTTCAAGCGCTTTGGAGACTTAGAACTACTCGCTGTGATCGGTGAAAACATGATCGGTCGGATCCAGGTGACCCCACACGGTCAAGCGCTCTCTGGCTTGACCGCATATGAGTCACTATCAAGTCTGATCAAAGAAGACACAACCAAACTTGTGAAACATTATCTTGGTACTCGACTACATGAATCTGGCGTCTCTGGAGGCTTCATGAAGTTTCTCGCTAAAAGTCCAGTCAGCCACCAAGATGGCCGCCCCACGCTAGCGTTAGATGACTGGATCATTAAACTTAACGACGAAGATCATCCACAAATCGTGTTGGTTGAGTATTTTGGAATGATGGCTGCGCGTGCGGCAGGATTAACCGTTCCAGAGGTTCACTTATCCGAAGACCGCAAACATCTGCTAGTGAAACGCTTTGATTTAACGGCAGATAGTAAGCGCCTGGGGTTTGAAGATATGTGCGCGCTGCTCGGACTGCCTGCGCGAGATAAATTCACAGGTTCAGTTGAGCGAGTGATTAAAACCATAGGAACCTACTGCCAAGGCAGCCACGTAAAACAGTCGTACGATCACTTTTTTGGTCAATATCTGCTTGCGTCTAGCATTCGAAATGGCGATGCACATCTAAAAAATTTTGGTCTGATTTATGACGAGATTAAAGACGCGGCTCTTGCACCTACCTATGACATGCTCAGCATGTCGGTTTACGCGCCTCAGCTATCTAACTCGAATGATGCCGACGATGGCCTCGCGCTTAACTTTGAAGGCTCAAAGCGTTGGTTAACGCAAAAGACGATTACAACACTGGCTAATAAGTGCCTTGTCAGCACGAAACGACGCAACGAGTGGGAAACTCAAATTGCGGTCGCACTGATCGAGACCGCGAAAAAAGTTGTCGAGTTTGTCAACACATATCCGCAGGACCATTTTGCAAAGATGGCACAACGTATGCTTGAGCTCTGGTCGATCGGTCTAAAGGCATTCGACCTTGAGGCTGCAAAACAAATTAGAGATCACGTGGCACTTGTACCTGCTCCGAAGTGTCCGCTCCGACAGGCTGACAAATAATCGATGACCTCGGGCGTTGGCAGAACATCTGCGAACTGACGATCCATATCAAACAGTGAAATTGCGTGTGAAATTGGGATGCGATCAAAGACTGCCTCTTGCGGGATGATCGCACGATAGTTATACGACGCACAATCAAAGACGGTTGCACGGATGCAATTACTTGTTGCCCCACCCACAACGATCACAGTATCTATACCGCGGTCGATGAGGTAGCCTAATAGGGGCGTGCCATGAAAACCGCTCGGTTTCTTTTTAACAAAAACAAGGTCTCGCGCTGCAGGTACAAGTAGCGGTGAAAGCTCTGCCCCCAAGCTCCCTGCTAAGCACCATCTATCCGACTCTAGCAAATCCCTCTTCCGTTGATAGACGCCCATATCAATACCTGAGGGCTCTATTTCAAACCGCGTAAAGATACAGGGCACCTCGGCATGTTGGGCCGTGCGTACAACCTGCGCGATGTGTCTCATCGCTTCGCGACCAACTTCACCACAGCTTGACGGCCAATTTTTTTCGTCTCCTGGCTCGCCAACCATGTAACGCTGGGCATCGATCACTAAGACAACCGGCTGTTGCCCAAACCCCATGCGGCGACCAAATTTTCCGCGAGCAAGTACCGCTTTATCCGCTTCTGTTAAAAATTGATCCCACAGCGTACTCATCGCGTTTCTGCCTTAAGTGCCTGTGCTCTTTTCATATTTGCCAAACGATTCCAAGCGATATCTTTTGATAACTGGTGGGCGACCGACAATAGCCGAGCCTCTGCAAAGGGCCGTCCCACAAGTTGAGCACCAATCGGCATCCCTGCACGATCGACGCCAATGGGCATCGTGAGTGAGGGAAGCCCTAAATAATTAAAGGGGCGAACCAGGGGTGTTAAGGCAGTGACCACGCCAAAGACCTTGCCAGGGGTTTCTACATCTGCTTCCTCGTGCGTTGGAACGGGTATTGGCATGGTCGGGCAAATCAACACGTCTAGATCTTGCATCGTGCCATGCAAAAACTCGTGCAGTATTTTGGCGCGCATTTGAAGCGCTTCTAGATAGCGGACCGCCGGCACGTGTAAACCCGGCTCTGTTCTAGAAAACACGGCTTGCGAATAGAGATCACGTCGCTCGCGCATCCAATGGCCATGCAAGGTGGCAGCTTCAACTTTTGAAAAGACATCAGCCATGGCGTAACACGTAGCAATCTGGTTCGACTGCACCCGACCGACCTGACCGTATCTTGTTTGAATCACTTCGATGAACGACTCAAAAACCTGGGTAATGTCTGGATGACAGGGGGCAATTCCTTCCAAGACTGCCCAGCGGCTTGCAAGACCCGCAGTCTCGAGGGCCGAAAGATAGTTGGGCACAGGTGCGTCAAGGCTCGACGCGTCTCGTGGATCCCAACCGGCTAAAACCTGTAACAAGATGGCGCAGTCTTGGGCAGAGCGCGCGATGGGGCCCACACAATCCAGTGAAAATGCCCTTGGAAAGCAACCGGCTCGAGACACACGGCCGTAAGTGCCCTTCAGGCCAAACAAGCCATTCATCGATGCGGGCAAGCGCGTTGAGCCGCCCGTATCCGAGGCAAGCGCGCCGTAGATGACCCCAGCCCCCACCGCCGCGCCCGAACCACTCGACGACCCGCCCGAAATACGGTCTAAATCCCAGCTATTACGACAATCACCGAAGTGCGGATTCTGCCCGGTTGGGCCGGCCACCAGTTCGTTCATATTCAGCGGACCCAGATCTACCGCACCGGCCTCGCTGAGCCTCTGTAGTGCAGTGGCGGTCACGTGACCCAGATCAGTGCCCGTCACTTTTGACCCAACCGTCATGGGCAAGTCCTGTCGCTCAAAGCAGTCTTTGTGTGCCAGCGGGATACCATGTAGCGGCCCTCGCCATTTTCCTGAGGCAGCCTCGAGGTCGAGCTGTTTTGCCTGAGCGATCGCGCTGTCTGCCCAGATGTCGATAAACGCATTGAGCATCGGTTGAGTCTGTACCGCGCGGTCTAGTGCGTGTCGCGTTAGCTGTTCAGCACTTAACTCTTTGCGCCTTAAACGCGCACCCACTTCTATGATTGAGGCCTCGAGAATATCCATAGGCTGATTTAACAACAGTGGCATCATCTTCAGCTCACCCGATTCGTGTCATCAGCCTCAGCCAACAGCATCATAGCAAAATCTTGCGGGTGATCTCCGCTTTGAATACGCCCAGCCGCACCGCGCCGCACGGCCTCGTTGAGTCGTAAGACTTCTGCAGAAATCTGCTTGATATCAGAACGAGAAACGATCCCGTGCAAGAGTTCACCGGTTTGTTTCAAAGCGACTTGTATTGCCTCTAAATCAGCCTGATGCTCACGATCACTCATCGTGAATCTCCCCTTAATGTACGATCACTCATTGCGAGTCCCCTAACCCAGTACGGTCACTCATCGTGCATCTTGTCACCATGCACAATGATTGAGGAAATATCTCTAAATCAGGCATCATCACTCAACGCGCATCCCTATCTAAACACTATTCGTCATCGCGTACCAGCTACTGAGCTTCGATCGATTGCGCTGACGCGTGCGGTATGTCTACTGCACACCAGCACGCTTAGCAATCGCCCGCCAGCGCTCTAGGTCTTTGACTAACAGTTGCTGAAAGGACTCTGGCGTGCCAATAGCAGGAGAAGCGCCTACCGTTTTTAAAAAATCAGCAAACGCTGCGTCGGTGACGATCTTATTCACCTCAGCATTCATCTTTTGCAAGATCGCCACTGGAATACCCGCCGGTGCAAACAATCCCCACCAAACATCCACTTCATACTGCGTCCCGGTAGCCTCAATCACTGTCGGAATATTTGGATAGTCTGGCTCGCGCTTTGCGCCAGTGAAGGCTAGCTTGGGCAAGCTATCGGCAGCGTTGCCCTTAATCGATGCAATCGTAGTGATGATCATATCGAGTCGTCCAGCTAATAGATCTAGCTGAGCCGGTGCGATCCCTTTATACGGTACTGCAGTCATTTTGATATCAAAAATATCGTTAAAGAGCTCGGTCGCCATCTGGGTGCTGTCACCCAAACCAGCACTGCCAAAGTTCATTTTGCGGGGATTCGCCTTTGCGTAAGCGATCAGCTCTTTAATGTCTTTGACCGGAAACTCTTTGCTGGTAAGCACCACAAACGGCGAGCGTGCGACTTGAGCCACCCCCATGAACGCTTTGGGCGGATCATAGGGTGTCTGTTGAACAGCCGCCGACGTTGCGAGCGAACTTGAAATAAATAAGAATGTATAACCATCGGGCTTTGAGGTTGCTACCGCTTGCGAACCAATCGTACCGGCTCCTCCGCCTTTATTTTCAATCACAACCGTCTGACCAAAGGCTTTGCTCAGACCATCCGCTAATCGTCTGGCGATGACATCATTACTGCCTCCGGGGGGAAACGGCACCACCATATGTATCGGTGATGCAGGCCAGGCTGG
>CAMCII010000270.1 GCA_945874505.1 Bordetella parapertussis
ACGCCTTCGCGCCTTGCCAATTCGGCCAATACCTGTTCGGGGCGCAAACCATGTTCAGTGAGCACCACCAAGCAATGAAACCACAAATCTGCTGTTTCTGCCACGATTCGCTCGGGTTGTTGGTCTTTGACCGCCATCACGAGTTCAGTCGCCTCTTCGCCAATCTTTTTTAACGCAGCGTCGGGCCCTTTCGAAAACAACTTTGCCACATACGAGGTAGCAGGATCGCCACCGCGCGCGGGCAACCGAGTGGCCAAGATGTCAGCGATTCTTGCCAGAATGACATCTGACGTGTCAGTCGGTGAGGCGGCGGAGGTAGAAGCTGTCATGTTCAGGGCGTTCACTTGTAAATGAGCTCGGGGTCTTTGAGAACTGGATCAACGGTTACCCATGTTGAGGATAACGGATCGGTACTTTGTTCAAGACGCCGATAGAAACAACTTGCGCGTCCAGTATGACACGCGATCTCGCCGATTTGCTCGACTTTTAGCAACAGCACATCACCATCGCAATCCAGTCTGAGTTCAACCAGACGTTGTACGTGACCAGACTCTTCGCCCTTGCGCCAAAGCCGGTTACGCGAACGCGACCAAAACACCGCACGGCCTGTTCGCGCCGTCTCAGAGAGGGCATCGGCGTTCATCCATGCCACCATCAATATTTGCCCGGTGGTGGCGTCTTGCGAAATCGCTGGTATCAAACCCTTGTCGTCAAACTTGACCTCAGTTAGCCAGACGGGGGGCGCAGTAGTTGTCATGTGTTGCGCCTCACGGCAATCCCTTGGTTTGCCATAAAGTCTTTAGCCTGACCGACGGTGAACTCACCGTAGTGAAAAATACTAGCGGCCAGCACCGCGCTGGCCCCGCCCAAGGTCACACCATCGGCTAAATGCTGCAGAGTCCCTACGCCGCCCGAGGCAATCACTGGGATTGAGACGGCGTCGGCCACGCGGCGCGTGAGTTCAAGGTCAAAACCGGCTTTTGTGCCGTCGCGATCCATGCTGGTTAAGAGCAGTTCGCCTGCGCCGAACTCCGCCATTTGACGCGCCCAGGCGATGACATCCAAGCCGGTGCCACGGCGTCCGCCATGAGTGAAGACCTCCCAGGCTGGCGTCGCACTCTTTGCCACACGTCGCGCATCAATCGCCACCACAATGCACTGTGAGCCGTGGTAATTAGAGGCGGCGCGAACAAGCTCTGGGTTGGCGACTGCAGCACTATTGATCGATACTTTGTCGGCGCCCGCATTGAGCAGGCGTTGCACATCACTCACCTGACGCACACCACCGCCTACTGTGAGCGGAATAAAAACTTGCGAGGCGACTTGCTCGATGATAGAGAGAATCAAATCACGACCGTCGCTCGTGGCGGTGATGTCCAAAAAGGTGAGTTCGTCTGCGCCTTGTTCGTTGTAGCGTTGAGCAATTTCAACTGGGTCGCCAGCATCGATCAGGTCGACGAAGTTCACGCCCTTCACAACGCGGCCGGCTGTGACGTCAAGACATGGAATGATTCGACGAGTCAGGCCGCTATTGGTGCTCGGCGTGACCAACTGACTCATGGTGCGAGTTCATCAGCACGCAGTTGCGCGGCTTCAAAATCAAGTGTGCCTTCATAGATGCTGCGCCCTAAAATCGCGCCTTCAATGCCCTCGGCCTCAACTGCACACAGTGCTTCGATGTCGCGCATGTCTGTGACACCGCCCGAGGCGATGACTGGAATTCGCACGTGCTGAGCGAGCCGTACTGTTGCTTCGATGTTGACGCCTGTCAACATGCCATCACGGCCAATATCCGTGTAGATAATCGCTTCGCAGCCATAGTCTTCAAATTTTTTGGCCATATCGAGCACATCGTGTTTGGTGAGTTTGCTCCAGCCATCGGTCGCAACTTTTCCATCGCGCGCGTCGAGCCCAACGATAATGCTGCCCGGAAACGCACCGCAGGCATCATGCAAAAACCCGGGGTTTTTGACTGCAGCGGTACCGATGATGACGTAGGTGATACCGAAATCAAGATAGCGTTCGATCGTATCGAGGTCGCGAATGCCACCACCAATTTGAACCGGAATATCTGAACCGACCGAATCGACAATCGCGCGAATGACAGATTCGTTTTTAGGCTTGCCAGCAACAGCGCCATTGAGGTCAACCAAATGCAGGCGTCTTGCGCCTCGGTCAAGCCAAAGGTTAGACATGGCGGTTGGATCTTCAGAGAAGACCGTTGCGTCGTCGAGGTCGCCTTGACGCAGGCGGACGCAGCGTCCGTCTTTGAGATCAATTGCAGGGATCAGCAGCATGTGAGTATTGAGTGGTCACGTAAAGTTCAAAGCACTCACGATAAGCGAGTGTGGATAAGGGATTAGTTTAAGGCTTCCAGTCTACAAAATTACGGTAGAGACGCAAACCATATTCTGCACTTTTTTCTGGATGAAACTGTACGGCAAAGATATTATCGGCCGCAACCGCACAGGTAAACAGACCGCCATAGTTGCTTTGCCCAACGGTGAGCTCGGCTTGAGCAGGCACGGCATAGTAACTGTGGACAAAATAAAAGGGCGTCATATCGGGAATACCCTGCCACAGCGCATGTTCACGGCTGTGTTTGACTGGATTCCAGCCCATATGCGGCACTTTGAGCTGGTGTGCGCCCGCAGAGAAGGCGGGGCCCTGAAAACGCCGAACTTCGCCTTTAAAAATGCCCAGACTGGTGGTATTGCCTTCTTCGCTGCGCTCAAACAACATTTGTTCGCCCACGCAAACGCCAAGTAAGGGCTTGCTTTTTGCTGCGCTAAGCACCGCCTCACGCAAGCCCGCCTCATCGAGCGTGCGGATGCAGTCGGCCATTGCCCCCTGACCCGGAAACACAACTCGGTCGGCAGCCAAAATATCGCGCGCCTGACGACATAAGCGGATATCAGCCTCGGGGGCGGCGTGACGCAAGGCCCGCTCGACCGAGTGGATATTGCCCATGCCGTAGTCGACGATGGCAATTAAGGCCATGGCTTACAGGACACCTTTGGTGGACGGCACAACCCCGGCGCTGCGCGGATCGAGTTCGAGCGCCATGCGTAGCGCGCGACCGGTGGCCTTGAAAATGGTTTCGCACTGGTGATGTGCATTGACGCCGCGTAAGTTATCAATGTGCATGGTCAGTAGCGCATGGTTGACTAAACCCTGAAAAAACTCAATGGTGAGGTCGACGTCAAAATCACCGACTCGTGCACGGGTAAAGGGCACATGAAACTGCAAGCCGGGCCTGCCTGAAAAATCTACCACCACGCGCGAAAGCGCCTCGTCGAGAGGCACATACGCATGGCCGTACCGACGAATCCCAGCTTTATCGCCCACGGCTTTTGCAATGGCTTGCCCCAGCGTGATGCCAACGTCTTCAACCGTGTGGTGAGCATCAATTTCTAAATCGCCTTGAGCATGCACTTCAAGGTCAATTAAACCGTGTCGAGCAATTTGATCAAGCATGTGATCTAAAAAGGGCACACCCGTGTCGAGCTTTTGGCGGCCTGTGCCGTCTAGATTGATGGCGACACGTATTTTTGTTTCGTTGGTATTGCGGATAATTTCGGCGGTGCGCATGGCTTGGGCTCTTGGCGTCAGAATCTACATTGTAGGGCGGTCTGAGCGAATTGTTGTGGTGAACTGTGCTTGATCGCAGAACTTACTTGTCGCTTTGAGTCGTGAGTCGGTAGGTCGCGCTTGCCGCATGGGCTTGCAGGCCTTCGCCAAGCGCGAGTTCAGCAGCAATTTTGCCCAGTGTTTGCGCACCGGCCTGCGAGACGTGGATCAAACTCGAGCGTTTTTGAAAGTCATAGACGCCCAGCGGTGAAGAAAACCGAGCGGTGCGCGAGGTTGGCAACACGTGGTTTGGGCCCGCGCAATAATCACCAAGCGACTCAGAACTGTGTTGCCCCATAAAAATCGCACCAGCGTGGCGCAAATGAGGCAGCCAAGCGTCAGGATCTTCAATCGACACTTCAAGGTGCTCGGGCGCGATCTGGTTGCTAATTTTGCACGCCTCGTTTAAATCTCGTACCAAAATCAGCGCTCCCCGGTCGCGCAAGCTTGCGCGAATGATGTCGGCGCGCGGCATGGTGGGTAGCAAGTTGTGAATTGAGCGCTCGACTGCGTCGAGATAACTCGCATCTGGGCACAACAAGATCGCCTGAGCAAGCTCGTCGTGCTCGGCTTGCGAGAACAGATCCATCGCGATCCAGTCGGGCGACGTTTTACCGTCGCAGATGATGAGGATTTCGCTAGGGCCTGCAATCATGTCGATGCCAACGACACCAAAGACACGGCGTTTTGCCGCAGCGACGTACGCATTGCCTGGGCCAACAATTTTATCAACGGCCGGTACCGTCGCAGTGCCGTAGGCGAGTGCGCCGATGGCCTGAGCACCACCCATCGCAAAACAGCGATCAACGCCTGCAATCGCTGCTGCGGCCAGCACCATGGCGTTACGATGGCCACCAGGGGTTGGCGTCACCATCACGACCTCTGAGACGCCTGCCACCTTTGCAGGAATCGCATTCATCAGCACCGAAGAGGGGTAAGCGGCTTTGCCACCCGGCACATAGACCCCAACGCGGTCGAGGGCCGTAATCTGTTGCCCTAAACGCGTGCCGTCGGCCTCGGTGTAAGACCAGCTGTTTTGAATTTGGTGTGCGTGATACGCACGCACGCGTTCGGCCGCTGCTTCAAGCGCTTGGCGCTGTGGCAAAGGGAGCTCAGCAAGGGCCTTGAACCACTCGCTACGCGGAATCTCTAGCTCGGTGGCCTGATTGATTTGAACGCCATCGAACTCTCGCGTCAGGCGAACAAGCGCCGCGTCGCCCTCAGCGCGAACTTGGTTCAGAATACGCGCAGCCGCAGCATCGATGGCCTCATCTTGTTCGGCATCAAAGGCCAGCAAGGTGGTGAGCGTTGAGTCAAAGTCTGGGTCGCGCGAGTCGAGGCGTGAAATGGTTGCCATGGTGTCAGTCTCTAGGTGTTACGCGATCGCCGCGGCTGCGTGACTGGCTTGCTCAAAGGCGTCTAAGAGCGGTTGCAGTTGTGCGTGACGGGTTTTAAGCGCAGCACGGTTGACCACCAAGCGCGATGAAATCGGCATGATATCTTCAACCGCGACCAAATCATTAGCCTTTAAGGTGTTGCCAGTTGACACCAAGTCGACGATCGCATCGGCCAGGCCGACTAAGGGCGCGAGTTCCATTGAGCCGTAAAGCTTGATGAGGTCAACGTAGACGCCTTTTGCTGCAAAATGTTCGCGCGCTGCTTGCGTGTATTTGGTGGCAACACGTAAGCGCGCCCCTTGGCGCACGGCAGCCTCGTAATCAAATCCTTTGCGCACCGCGACAGCCAAGCGACAGCGTGCGATATTCAGGTCGATCGGTTGATATAGCCCACCGGGGTGGTGCGCTGCATGTTCGATGAGCACATCTTTACCAGCGATACCCAAATCAGCCGC
>CAMCII010000271.1 GCA_945874505.1 Bordetella parapertussis
GAAAGCGCAGGCAAAATACTCAACACCAGCGTCATTATTGAAAACAAGCCCGGAGCCTCAGGGGTGTTGGGTGGGGCAGAGCTTGTGAATGCGAAACCTGATGGTTATACGCTTGCTCAGTTACCGATATCGGTTTTTCGTGTTCCACACATGCAAAAAACCACCTTCGACACACTGAATGACTTTACGTGGATTATCTGTTTGACCGGCTACACCTTTGGATTGGTCGTGCCAATCGACTCGCCGATTAAATCAATTAAAGAGTTGGTGGCTTGGGCGAAGGCTAATCCAAATAAGTTTACTTATGGTACGCCAGGTGCGGGGTCGAGTCCGCACTTGGCGATTGAAGAGTTTGCGCAAAAAGCGGGCATTCAGCTTTCGCACATTCCGTTCAAGGGTGGTGCGCAAAATCTGCAGGCAGTGCTTGGCGGACACACCATGGCGATGAGTGACTCGACAAGTTGGGGGCAACTCGTTGACGCAGGTAAGCTGCGCTTGTTAGCCACATATGGCAGCCAGCGTACAAAGCGGTGGTCAAGCGTTGCGACCCTGAATGAGCTTGGTTACGAAACCGTCTCTGACTCTCCTTTTGGCGTGTGCGGCCCAAAAAATATGGATCCGGCCGTTGTCAAAATCTTGCATGACGCCTTTCAAAAGACGCTAAAAGACCCTGCCGTTATTGCAATTTTTGCTCAGTTCGATCAGCCAATCATTGAAATGAATACTGAGCAGTACACCAAGTACGCGAAAGAAACCTTTGTAGCTGAGCGCAAAACTATTGAGCGCTTAGGGATGTTAAACAAAGATTAAGCTCAATCTCAACGCCTGCCTGGTGATTGAGTCGGGCTTAGTCGTTGCATCCTCCAACACCAGATCGCGGCGGCAATCGTCGCGATCTGGTACGCGGATATATTTTTTGTGTGCGTAAGCGCTAATTGCTGAGCGGTTCGAGTTGCGGGTGTGAACCATCGAGCAGTTTGTGGTGAGCTAGCACCATCTTGCTAACCGCTTTGCGGCTGATCTTGCCTTGCGGGTTGCGTGGCAACGCCTGAACAGCAACATATAACCTAGGACGTTTGTGGCGCGACATGCCTTGAAGCAAGGCTTCGCATTGTTGTTGCCAGTCGGGGTGCGTGCCTTCAGCGACGGCAACGATAATCTCGCCCCAGTAGTCTGAGGCGAGCGACGTCACGCAGATCTGCGCGCATAAGGTGTTGGCCGCCAGTTGAACCTCAATCTCGTCGGGGTTAACTCGATAGCCGCCTGTTTTGATGACGTCAGCGATACGGCCGGTCAGAACCACACGACCGGCTTGATCGATATAACCTAAGTCGCCAGTGTGATGCCAACCCTCAGGCTCGTGAGGTCTAAAACCATTGCTATCGATCAGGCCCGAAGACATGTGTGGCGAACGCAATAAAACCTCACCATCGCTGCGCTCTTCAATTTGGGCGGTTAGCGCATCGGGTGCCTCGATTTTGATTTCGACACCCGGGGCAGGCCACCCCACACAGGCACCCGCTGGGACTTCAGCTTGTGAAAAATAGTGATGCGTGTCTTGTGGGCTTAAAACCGTGATTGGATTGACGCACTCAGATTTACCAAAGGTGATGCGAACTTTAGGGCCAAACATGGCATGCGCCCGGTGGTAGAGGGCTGGGGTCAGTGGTTGGGTTCCGGTAAAGATGCACCGCACGTGATCGTAGCGTTTGCCCGCTAGCGCCGAAGTGATCTTAGCCAGCACCGTGGGCGGAGCAAAAATAGCATCGAGCGAATCACTGTCAAGCAAAGGGGCGATTTTTTCGATATTGACGCCGTCATGCAGGATGATCGTTGCACCGTGATCCAACCAAGCATAAGTCAGCAGCGACGCGCCGTGCACAAAAGGCGTCATGAGTAAGATTTTGAAGCCAGGCTCAGGTACAAAGGGTAGTGTGGCTTTGAGCAGTTGTTCGCCCAGCCAGCGCGCGCCGTTGGTGTACACCACACCTTTAGGTTTGCCTGTGGTACCCGAGGTAAAAAGAATGCGTGCTGACTGATCAAACGCGACCGGGGCGAGGAGTTCAATCGCAGCGTTCGGCAAAGAAGGCTCAGCAGCGATACTTTCTGCGGATAATGGACTGAAGCCAGCGCCCGACAGTTCGGGCGCGCGGTTTTCAAGTGTCAGGATAGTTTTGAATTTGGCGAGCTCGGCGCACCACTGGATTTCATCTAGGGTATACCCCCAACTGAGCGGGATTTCAGTTGCACCTGCAAGTCGGATACCGTACGATGCCCACACTGCTTCGATTGAGTTGGGTAGCAGCGATGCAACTGCCTGACCGGACTTGAGCCCATTTTTCTTTAATTGTTTAGCGAATGCATGGGCGAAGTGATTGAGCTGTCCGTAAGTCAGAGAATGACCGGCGCCATCAGAGGCGGCGACATTCTCACAGAAGCGCTGGGCAAGGCGATTTAGGGCTTCAGACCAGGCGATGGGTGGCTGTGCAGGTTGGTTCATGTTTCGTTGACTGTGCTTTGATAAATTTAAGAGCCTTCAGCTGGCTGCGAAATGCGTGAATTGCCGTAAAAAAGTGTAAGTTCAGTGCTGTCGCCCATAGTAAAGGTATTTAGGATCCGTTCATTTTTTCTACAACTCGTTTGTCCATACTGTGCAAGGTGACCCAATGAAAGTAAAAGTAAAGCAATCTATTGATCAGACAACGCAGCCAAGCCAAGCGCGACGCTCGCTTTTG
Source organism: Bordetella parapertussis (assembly GCA_945874505.1). Lineage (GTDB taxonomy): Bacteria > Pseudomonadota > Gammaproteobacteria > Burkholderiales > Burkholderiaceae_B > Zwartia > Zwartia parapertussis_J. Next base: position 2,736 of record CAMCII010000271.1, read on the forward strand.
GTTGCTGCGGGCGCAACGCTTGCGGGCGCGGGGCTAAGCTTGCCCGGGCTTGCCCAAGCGCAGGCCGCCTATCCTTCCAGACCCCTTAAGATCATAATCCCGTGGCCTCCTGGCCAGGCGACCGATCTTGTGGGCCGAGCCCTAGCGATGGGGCTGACCCGTATTCTCGGCCAAAACGTAACACCCGAGAACAAGGCCGGAGCCGGCGGCATGATTGGCACGGATTTAGTTGCCAAAGCCGCTCCTGATGGTTACACCTTGCTGGCCGGGTCAAGCGGTCCGATCACAGTCGCCCCCTTGGTTCAGCCAACGCCTTATAACGTAAGCAAAGACCTAACATTTATCGCGATGGCGGGTTTGTCGCCATATGTGCTGGTGACCGCCCCTGATTTTCCGGTTAAAGATGCGGCGAGCCTAGTAGCGCTAGTAAAGGCCAACCCTGGCAAGTACACCTTTGCTTCATCGGGTACCGGCGCGACCGCGCACCTGATTGCTGAGGCTTTTAATGCAGCTGCGGGTTTGAAGGCTGTTCATGTGCCTTACAAGGGATCTTCTCCTGCGTTAACTGACGTGCTAGCGGGTCGTGTGAGCTATTGCATTGAAACTGCGGCGGCCACCATGCCTTTCGTACGTGATGGTCGCTTAAAAGGTTTGGGCGTGTCGCTAGTTAAAGGTAGCGCGGTAACACCCGGTATGCCTCCGCTGGCCACAGCGGCGGGTATTCCAGGGTTTAACTTAGGTGCCTGGGTGGGATTAGTTGCACCCGCCGGCCTGCCTAAAGATATCGCTGATCGGTTGGCTAAAGCTGTTCAAGAGATCATGCAAGCCCCAGACACGCGTGAATTATTTAACCGTATTGCTGTTGAAATTGATTTCAAACAAGGCGCTGAGTTCGCAAAATACTTAAGCGATACAAGTACTTTATTTGCCGACGTGATCAAGAAAAACAACATCAAGATCGAAGGCTAAATCCTTGTTTGGCAGTTGAGATTAGCCTGAGGTTTTGTACCTCAGGCCATTTTTTTGGTGCGCCCGGCTTGGGCGCACTCTTGCGGGTGCAAGCCCCGCCGTAAGCCATTTCAGAGAACGAAGCGAAACGCAGGCTTAAGTTTTGAATAATTTGCTGCATCGCAGCAATAAATCATGAAAATACTTCTAAGCGACGGGCGTTTTTTTACCTTACAAAAGCCCTAGGGATTGCCACGCGACGCCGTAATACAGATAGAATAGAATTACTTACCTAATGTACGAACAAGGTTCAGAAAAAATGAACGGGGATGCGAGATGATGGAAATGCGTTTTGAAACACCCAAAACAGCCGAGGCCGCTTCGGCGCTGATTGCTGCGACACCTGGCTTGTCAAAGATTTTCTCAGGCGGTACCGACCTGATGGTTCATATGCGGTCGGGCAATATCAAGCCTGAGCTGGTGCTTGATATAAAAAGCATCGCCGAAATGAATGTGATCGCCGTTGAAAACGGTGGCTACCGCGTTGGTGCTGCAGTGTCTTGTATGCAACTGCTTGAGAACACCGCCTTCGCCACAACGTGGCCCGGCGTGATTGATGGCGCGAACCTCGTGGGTTCGATTCAGGTGCGTGGCCGCGCAACCTTAGGTGGCAACCTTTGCAACGCGTCTCCAGGCGCCGATACGGTGCCTGCGATGATCGCTGCGGGCGCAATCGCCAGCATCGTTGGCCCCAATGGCCGTCGTGACGTTCCTGTTGAACAGATCCCCGCCGGCCCTGGCAAAACTTCGCTGGCTAAAGGCGAGTTGATCGTGTCGTTCTTCTTGCCTAAGCGTGCGCCACATTCGGGTGATGCGTATTTGCGCTTCACACCCCGTACAGAGATGGATATCGCGGTGGTGGGTGTGGGTTTGAGCCTGACTCTTGATGACAAAGGCGTGTGCACACATGCGCGCGTTAGTCTAGGTGCTGTGGCTGATCGTGCTTTGCTCGTACCTGAGGCTGCTGCTGCTCTGATCGGCACCACGGTCGACGCTGTAGCCTTAGCCAAGCTGGCTGCTGCGGCAAGCGCTGCGGCACGTCCAATTGACGACAAACGCGGAACCAAAGTATTTCGAATCAAAGTCGCAGGTGTGCTCGCTAGACGCGCAGCAGAAAAAGCGCTCGCTAGAGCGAAGGGGAACAACTAAATGTCAAAGCATCACGTCACAACAGTTATCAATGGTGATCCGGTTGAGTTTTTGTGTCAGCCAAACGTCTCTTTGCTCGATGTCTTGCGCGATGAGTTAAATATGACCGGCACGAAAGAAGGTTGCGGTACGGGCGATTGTGGTGCCTGTAGCGTGACCCTAGATGGCCGCTTAGTGTGCTCATGTCTGGTCTTAGGTGTTGAGGCGCAAGGCAAATCGATTCAAACCATCGAAGGCATGGCCAACGGCGAAACCTTGCATGTGTTGCAGCGCAAGTTTCTTGAGCATGCAGCGTTGCAATGCGGCATTTGCACTCCGGGTTTTCTGATTGCAGCGCGCTCGTTGCTCGAGCGTAATAACAACCCAACCGAAGAAGAAGTGCGTTTTTGGTTGGCCGGTAATCTGTGCCGTTGCACCGGCTACAACAACATCATTACCGCGGTGCTTGAAGCCGCGCGCGAAATGCGAGGAGCCTAATCATGTTGACGAACACTAAAGATATCCAGCAGGTGATGAAGGTTGTGGGCACGAGCCCAGTGCGCCCAGACGGTGTGC
>CAMCII010000272.1 GCA_945874505.1 Bordetella parapertussis
TGGGCGCGTACCTACTTGCTTGCTTGGGTGAGCGAACGAATCGGTGCTGATCTGCGCACCGCCACCTTTAGTCACCTGCAAACGCTGTCATTGCAATACTTTGGCGGTAAGCGCACCGGTGACTTGATGGCGCGCATTGGCAGTGAAACCGATCGCATTAATATCTTTTTGTCGTTGCACCTGCTTGATTTTGCCAACGATGTGCTGATGATCGTGATGACAGCATGTATCTTGATCTCGATTGATCCTTGGCTAGCGCTGACTACGCTCATCCCGTTGCCAGTGATTATCTGGATGATTCATTTGGTGCGCCATCGTTTGCGGTTTGGCTTTGAAAAGGTCGATCGGTCCTGGAGCGAATTGACCAACGTACTGGCTGACACGATTCCGGGTATTCGGGTGGTCAAGGCGTTTGCGCAAGAGCACCGTGAAGTCGCGCGGTTTCGCGAAGCGAATGATCGTTATCTAGCGGTCAACGATCGCATCAATAAAGTGTGGGCACTCTTTGCGCCCTCTGTGACTTTCTTAACCGAAATCGGCTTGCTGGTGGTTTGGATTTTCGGTATTTCACAGGTGGCCAGTAGCACTATCACGGTTGGCGTACTGGCAGCCTTTTTGGCTTATATTGGCCGGTTTTACACGCGACTAGATTCAATGAGTCGCATTGTGTCGCAAACGCAACAAGCGGCTGCTGGCGCTAAGCGTATTTTTGATATTTTGGATCATGTGTCGAGCGTACCCGATGCGCAACGCCCCGTGCCGCTTGAGCGTGTAGAGGGGCGCATTGAGTTGAGCAATGTTGGCTTTCGCTATGGCAGCAGAACTGTATTGCGCAACGTCAACTTAAGTATCGGCGCAGGCGAGATGATTGGCTTAGTGGGTCACAGCGGTTCGGGTAAGAGTTCACTGGTCAACATGATTTGCCGTTTTTATGATGTCACCGAGGGTGGGATCAAAGTGGACGGCGTTGATATCCGCTCATACTCACTTGCCTCGTTCAGGCGAAACATTGGCTTGGTATTGCAAGAGCCATTCTTATTTTTCGGTACCATTGCTGAAAATATCGCCTACGGTAAACCTGGGGCAACGCGTGCAGAGATTGTGGCGGCAGCGCGTGCTGCGCGTGCGCACGAGTTTATTTTGCGACTGCCTCAAGGCTACGATTCACTCGTCGGCGAGCGTGGTCAAGCGCTGTCAGGCGGTGAGCGTCAACGTATCTCAATCGCGCGCGCGCTGCTGATTGATCCACGCATTCTCATTTTGGATGAGGCGACCTCATCGGTTGATACCACCACCGAGATGGAGATCCAAGAAGCTCTCGATAACCTGATTCAAGGTCGCACCACAATCGCGATCGCGCATCGTTTGAGTACCTTGCGAAAGGCTGATCGTCTAGTGGTACTTGATCGCGGCGAGATTGTCGAGATTGGTAATCACGATGACTTACTGGCCCGCGGTGGCGCTTACCACGATTTGTATCAGGCTCAGTCGCGCCTGACCGGAGTTGAAGGTGTTGTGATCCCGAGCTCGCTCGAAGCCTCGGCGACCAAGGTGATTGCAGACGTCAAACCTGTGTCTTCGCCAGCCGCTGCGCCCGACAATCGACAGGGGGCCGCCGATGTCTGATTTTTTGTTATCGCGTAATCAAGCGGGTCGCCTGTTGGTGACGTTTCAAGACGGGCGTGTTTTCGAAGGGGTGGTGCCGGTGCGTGCGTTTCCGTTACAGGCACCCGAGCAGTTTGTTGCGTTGATGAGTACAGAAGGCAAAGAAATCGCCTGGGTAGATGCGCTAAGTGCGTTACCGCAGGACATGCGTGATTTGATTACCGAAGAGATCGCTTTGCGCGAGATGATGCCGGCGATTCAACGTATCGTCAGTGTGTCAACTCTTTCAACCCCTAGTACTTGGGATATCGTGACTGACAGGGGCGCCACAAAGTTGATACTGAAAGGCGAAGAAGACATCCGTCGTCTAACCGGTTCGACGCTGATCATTACTGATAGCCATGGCCTCAGGTTCATACTGCCTGACATGCAGGCTCTCGATAAAAATAGCCGGCGTATCCTAGATCGCTTTTTATAAAGCAAGTATATCTGCTGATCGACGTCTTATTCGTTTAACGAGTCTTTTGACTCATTCGTTCAACGAGTCTTTCGACTCAAGTGTTCAACGAGTCTTTTGATTCAAGTGTTCAACGAGTCTTTTGATTCAAGTCGCCACTCAGGTAAAAAATGATTGAAGCTTTTTTGATGTCCACTGGTATTGTCGCGCTCGCAGAGATGGGCGACAAAACGCAGTTACTGGCCTTGGTGTTAGCGGCACGCTTCCGTAAGCCTGTGCCGATTATCTTGGGTATCCTAGTGGCAACGCTGCTCAATCATGGCGTCGCGGGGGCCCTGGGTTCATGGTTGATGCACTGGGTTGGGCCACAGGTGATGCGTTGGATTTTAGGTATCTCGTTTTTGGCGATGGCGGGTTGGATCCTGATTCCTGACAAACTCGATGACACGCAAGCGGTACAAAAGGGTGGGGTCTTTCTCACAACCTTGATCGCTTTCTTTTTGGCCGAGATGGGTGACAAAACGCAATTTGCGACGGTTGCTTTGGCGGCTCAGTATTCGTCACTCGTTGCAGTGGTCATTGGCACCACCTTTGGCATGATGCTGGCCAACGTGCCGGCCGTGCTCTTGGGCGAGCGCGTCACACGCATCGTGCCCATGCGCACTGTGCATTTGATCGCAGCCGGGTTGTTTGTCGTACTCGGTTTGATGGCACTGTTTAATGTGGGCGGCGTGTTGTAGCACAGCTCGCCCTAGGTAAACGCCATGCGCGCTGCGCGCCAAACGGCGCTAGGGCGTCATGGCAGTCACAGGCAGCGCGTTACACCAACTTCACAAGTTGTTTGCCAAAATTCTCGCCCTTGAGCATACCGACAAGTGCCTCGGGTGCGCTGCCAAGGCCGACCGCAACCGATTCGCGAAACTTCAGCTTGCCTGCGACCACTAGGTCGTAAAGCTGCGAACGAATCGCTGGCCAGGTGTCGAGTTTGTCTGACACGATAAAACCTTGCACGCGTAAGCGGCTGACCAAAATGGCGCGCAACGTATGGTAAGCATGAGGGTCGCGATTGAACTCAGACACCATGCCGCACAGCGCGATACGACCAAAGGTATTCATGTGGGTGAGTAAGCGTTCAAAAATTTCGCCACCAACGTTTTCGAACAGGCAGTCGATCCCCTGAGGTAGCGCCGCAGCAAGTTCTTGAGCAAAGTTGCTCGAGCGGTGGTCAATGCAGGCGTCAAAGCCTAGCTCGTTTACAACATACTGACACTTTTTAGCGCCACCTGCGATACCAACCACCCGACAGCCAACGTGTTTGGCAAGTTGCCCCACCACACTGCCCACTGCGCCCGAGGCAGCGTCGACCACAACGGTCTCGCCCGCCTTAGGTTGGCAAATATCGATCAGTCCGGTCCAAGCGGTGATGCCAGGCATACCCAAAATACCCAAATAGGCAGTGGGGCTGACTTTGCTGGTATCAATTTTGGTGACACCTTTGGCGTTGATCGCGCCATAGAGCCGCCAGCCGGTGGCCGCCAAAACAGTTTCACCTACCTTAAAGTCTGGCGAGTTTGATTCAATTACCTCACCGATCGCACCACCCACCATGACTTCGCCTGGGTTGACGCCCTGTGCGTAAGACTTTGCATCAGAAATGCGACCGCGCATATAGGGGTCAAGCGATAACCATTGGTTACGAATCAGGACTTGGTTGTTGGTTGGCACAGGCATGTCTGCATCAACGAGTTTGAAGTTTTCAGGGGTCACCCAACCGGTTGGGCGGCTGACCAAAATAACGTGTTGGTTTTTCATGTTTGCTGTCTCGAGTTGTTATTGCTTGATCTTTAACAAAAGCGCGCAAAGATAATCGCGCGCAAAGCCGCCCCAGTTAGGGGAAGGGTGGATAGCAATGTAACCACTGCTTTAACAGCAGATTCTCGTTATGTTAGCAGTCGTTTGTGCGCAATATGCTGACCGATGCGCATGCTGCCGCTATTGCACGTACCAGCGTGACGCTCGGGTAATCTTTGGGGATAAGGGTAAACCCGAATAAGCTTTGACCTTGCGCAAGCGTCGTTTGACCTTGGCCTAAGGTGGGAGTTTTATTCTGTAGGGTTGTGGACTGACGGTTTCATTTTTTGGCGATACACTCGCGCCATATTGATGATTTGTTTCTCAACATTCTTACTCAATTTTCAGGAGTCTCTCGATGGCGATTCAGTTGACCGTAAACGGCAAAGCGCATAGCGTGGATGTCGATCCAAATACCCCACTCTTGTGGGTCATTCGAGAGCAAGTCGGCCTGACCGGCACAAAGTACGGTTGCGGCATCGCGCAATGTGGCTCCTGTACGATCATGATGGACGGCGCAGCCATTCGCTCATGCGTCTTGCCTGTGAGTGTCGCCGTGGGCAAACAAATTCAAACCATTGAAGGGTTAGCCAAAGATGGCAAGTTGACCCAACTGCAACAGGCTTGGATCGATCATCAAGTTCCTCAGTGTGGTTTTTGTCAGTCAGGTATGTTGATGGCAGCCACTGATTTGCTGGCTAAAAAACCTAAACCTACTGATGCCGATATTGATGCGGCCATCACAAATATTTGTCGCTGCGGCAGCTTTCAAGAAGTTCGCGCCGCCATTCACTCAGTCGCTAAAGCTTAAGGGGTCAACTATGAACGCACGCGTCCCGAATCCTTCACGTCGTCAGTTTATTGTTGGCACGACAGCCGTCAGCAGTGGACTGGTACTTGGTTTGCAAATTCCTTTTATTGGCTCAGCGCTTGCCGCAGAGTCAACCCCAGAGATCGGCGCTTGGGTCGTCATCAAGCCAGATGACACTGTCATCGTGCGCGTCGTGCGCTCAGAGATGGGGCAGGGCACGATTACTGGCTTGGCACAGATGGTGGCCGAAGAGCTTGAGTGCGCCTGGAGCAAGGTCACAGTTGAATATCCAACGCCCGGTGAAAGCCTCAAGCGCAAGCGTATTTGGGGTGATTTTTCGACTGGTGGTAGCCGCGGTATTCGTACCTCAGAACAATATGTGCGTAAGGGCGGTGCGGCCGCTCGCATGATGTTGGTGCAAGCTGCTGCCGACGAGTGGAAAGTGCCGGTTGCAGAGTGTGTGGCTGCCGAAAGTGTGATCACCCACAAGCCAACCGGCCGTAAAGTGGCGTTCGGCAAAGTGGCTGAGGCCGCTTCAAAGATTGCTGTGCCCACCGAGATCACGTTGAAAGATCCCAAACAGTGGAAGATCATCGGCAAGTCGATGGACCGTATCGATACGTTTGCCGATAAGGTGACCGGTAAGCAGGTTTACGGTATCGATTTAACATTGCCTGGCATGCTAGTGGCCACCATCAAAGAGAGCCCAGTGTTTG
>CAMCII010000273.1 GCA_945874505.1 Bordetella parapertussis
GTCGGTGCTTTCCGTGCCAACTGACACACCGCCCGGTAACAACACGCCGCACGCCTTGCACACGGCAGAGTTGCTAAAAAAATATGATATGCAAGCGCAGGCGCATACTGTGCCTGAGGCGGTCGTACGCGCAGCTGGTTTAGAGTCCATTACGAACCTCATTGTTAAGCGGCAATACGGGCAGGGCGGTCGCGTGCTTGCACTCAACGCGCATGGCGACGTTGTGCCCCCGGGCGATGGTTGGACATACCCACCTTACGGGGGTGAGATACACAACGGCAAAATCTACGGTCGCGCAGCGGCCGTTAGCAAGTGCGATTTTTCAACCTATGTGTTTGCGGTACGGGCGCTTGAGTCTTTAGGCGTGCCACTGAAGGGTAGTATCGAGCTTCAGTTTACCTACGACGAAGAGTTTGGCGGTGAACTTGGACCCGGTTGGTTGCTGAACAACAAACTCACTCAGCCCGATCTGGCCATTGCTGCGGGCTTTAGTTATCAGATCATTACGGCCCACAATGGTTGCCTGCAGCTTGAAGTCACCGTGAACGGCAAGATGGGCCATGCTGCTGTGCCAAGCTCTGGAGTCGATGCCCTGCAAGCAGCGGTCAAAATCATGAGTGCCTTGTATGCGTTGAACGATACTTACAAGTCGATTAGCAGCAAAGTGCCTGGCATTAATCACCCCTATTTGAATATCGGTTTAATCAATGGTGGCACCAATACCAACGTCATCCCCGGCAAAGTGGTACTAAAACTAGATCGGCGCATGATTCCCGAAGAAGATCCAGCCCAAGTTGAGCAAAGTCTGCGCGATACGATTGAAAAAACGTGGCAAGCCTTGCCCGGCATTACCGTGCAGACCCGTAGAATTTTGCTAGCACGTGCATTGAAACCTTTGGCCGGTAGCGATGCCTTAGTTGGTGCATTACAACAGCACGCAAAAACCATTTTTAACGAAGACGTGCCGGCTTGCGGCACGCCCTTGTATGCGGATGCGCGTTTGTATTGCGAAGCTGGTGTGCCAGTGGTGTTGTATGGCGCAGGGCCACGAACAGTTGAAGAAAGCCGTGCCAAGCAGCCGGATGAGCGCCTAGACCTTGAAGACCTTAGGCGTGCAACTAAAGTGATTGCACGTACTTGCTTAGATTTGATGAGCTAGTTTTTAGATCTGAAGATGTAGCGGTTCAGTTCTAAGGTCTTTGGTCTTAGATTTAGATATCTAGGTCTGGCGACTTAGATATCTAGATCTGACGATTTAACTGTTTTGATCTGGTGACTTAAACAGCTAGATCTGACGATCTAACTGTTTTGATCTGGTGACTTAGATATCTAGGTCTTGAGGATTTAGTTATTCTGAGCGGATGACTTAGTCAGGTTTGATATTTTTTTCACGAATCAAACGAGCCCATTTTTCTGAGTCTTTTTTCAGCAAGGCACCAAGCTCTTGCGGCGTTGAACTTGCAGGTAAGGTGCCCGAGTTTAAAAGGCGTTGTTTGACTGACTCAGTTTCAAGCGTGCGTTTGATTGCAGCGCTGAGTAGTGCGATGGTTGCTGATGGCGTGTTTTTATTGGTAAAGATCGCGTACCAGTTGTCTGAATCCACCCCTTCGACACCGATTTCTTTGAATGTTTTGATCTCGGGTAATAAAGGGTGGCGGTTGTCGGCGGCCATCGCAATCGGTTTGAGCTTGCCGGCACGAATGTGGTTAATCAAACCAGGTACGTCTCCAAAAAACGCGTCGACGTGGCCGGCCATCACATCTGTAATCGCTGGTGCAGCGCCTTTGTAAGGCACATCCACCAGGTTTGCTTTGGTAGCCGCCGCTAACAACGACGCGGCGAGGTGAGGCACACTACCCATGCCCGAGTTCGCCATCGTTGTGCGCGTAGTCATTGCATTTTCGATGAAGTCTTTTGGGCCCGTTGCAGGATTTTTTGGGTTGACCACTAACAATTCATCGTTGCGCGCCACGAGCGACACGGGTGCCAGGTCACGCTCGGTGTTGTAAGGCAGTTTTGGATAAAGTCCGGGATTGATGGCTACCGCACCGGTGCTGCTAAACCAAAGGACCGAACCATCTGGAGCAGACTTGATGACATATTCGGCGGCAATGATGCCGTTTGCGCCGGGTTTGTTTTCAACGATGACGGTTTGGTTAAGTTCTTTGCCTAATTGTTCACTTATGCTACGCGCAACAAAATCAACCGGTCCGCCTGGCGGAAACGCCACGATCATGCGAAGAGTTTGAGTTTGCGCGACACTACTGGTTGCAGTCAAAGAAATTGCTAAAGCGCCAAGAAGGCCACAGATTTTTTTTGAGACAACAGACACAGCGCGTTGTTGTTTATATGTTTGATAAGTCATGAAGATCCTTTTCTGATTGACCGCGACCTTAATTGCAAGGTTACACGTGCGTTTCATTGCACGGCATACTACACAGCTTACTGCTTCGCAAGCTGCACGGCTGACTGCTTAGCTTACTGCTTCGCAAGCTGCATGGCTGACTGCTTAGCTTACTGCTTCGCAAGCTGCACGGCTGACCGCTTAGCTTACTGCTTCGCAAGCTGGACGGCTGACTGCTTAGCTTACTGCTTCGCAAGCTGCACTGCTGACCGCACGGCTTACGGCTTCACTAACTGTTCGGTTTAGTGTGCGGCTCACTGCTTCGCTAATTACTCAGCTAGCTGCAGCGCGCCGACATCCCGCCATCCACCAAAATCTCTGTGCCGGTCACAAACCTAGATTCGTCTGACGCCAAGTACACCGCAGCGTTGGCGGTATCGCGTCCATCACCCATAAAAGGCAAGGGAATACGCGACTGACGCTGTTCAAGCAACTGGTTGACATCGCCACCTGCGCGCTGACCAGCTAGGCGAAACTCAACCATGGGCGTGTGCAATTGACCCGGGATGATGGTGTTGACCCGAATGCCTTTTTTGGCATACTGCATCGCGACTACGCGTGATAGCTGAATTACGCCGGCTTTAGTGGCGGCGTAGGCAACTTGGGCCGAGCCAGTCCACCGAATCCCTGAAGTTGAAGCGATATTGATAATGCCGCCCGAGCCTTGTGCTTCCATGATCGGCAGTACGTGTTTACAGGTTAAAAACACACTTTTTAAGTTGCTATCCACCTGCGAATCCCAAACCTCTTCTGACATTTCAACCGGGCCACCCGCGGCTGAACCGCCCACGTTATTGACCAAAATATCAATCCGCCCAAAGCGCTTGATACAGGCGTTCACAGCCTCAAGGATGCTGTCGGTTTTGGTGACATCGCAAAAGCTGGTTTCAATTTCACTATGCGCGGCTTTGACGTTTGCGATAGTTTCGGTCATGCGCTCTAGCTCTCGGTCGACGCCATAAATTTTGGCGCCTTCTTCGGCAAAGCGCGTGGCGATCGCTCGCCCATTGCCCCAGCCTGGGCCCACAGAGCCCGCGCCCATGATCAAGGCGATTTTTCCTTCAAGACGGTTAGACATGTTCTGATCCTTAAGCTGAAAAGCGATACAAACGTTGTGGGTTATCGACCATCAACTGATGCAACACATCAGGCTTGGGTGCAATCGCCGCAAGCGAGCTCACCAGTTCGCCATCATCAGGCACGTGGGTGTGGTTAGGATGTGGCCAGTCGCTACCCCAGACACAACGGTCGGTGTAGTTGCGCACTAAATAGTTGGCAAACGGGATCCCTTGCTGATAAGGCGGCTTTGAGTCAATACGGTCAATGCCGCTCACCTTCACCATAAAGCCTGGCAGCTCTAACAACCGGCAAAAATCTTGAAAATGCGGGTGGTCGATTCCTAGATTGGCATCCACCCGACCCATGTGATCCATCACCACAGGTACGGCTGATTGCTTGAGCAAAGGCATTAAGTCCTTGGCATATTGCGCATGCAATTGAAGCTGCAGGTGCATCCCCAAGGGCTCAAGGCGTTTGGTTAGCGCAATGATTTGCTCGGGGGTTTCATGCACCTTGTAGCCGGGCATAAAGTGAAACCGTACGCCTCTAAAACCCACGCTCGCCAAGCGTTTCAGCTCTGTGTCGGCGACATCGACCTTGACTAGCGCAACGCCGAGGTAACGCCCTTTGGCGGCTTGCATCGCGTCTTCAACTACGCTGTTACCGTAGCCATGTAAAAGTGTGTTCACAATGACGCAGCGATCAATGCCTAGCTTTTTGTGCAAAGCAAAAAGCGTTTCTTTGGGCGCGTCAACCGGCGTAAAGCTGCGCGATTCGGCATACGGAAACTTGTCTGCCGGGCCAAAAATATGCACGTGTGAGTCAGTGGCACCGGCCGGGAGTTTGATTTTTGCGTCAGACGGGGTGCGAGAAAAGGTCAAACTCGGTTCAGTCATGGAGCGTCTCGTTTGTTGTAATGGGCGTTAGCTTGTTTGTGGTTATTTTGACATAGGGCGGGCCCCACGTTACACAAACAGGGTGGGGCTCACGTTGTACCAACAAGCGAGGCTCATCAAGCTGCGAAGTCAGGCAAAAAATGTTAGAATCTTGGTCTTTGGCGAATTTGCCCAAAAAATGGCGCATTAGCTCAGCCGGTTAGAGCGACGGAATCATAATCCGCAGGTCCCCTGTTCGAATCAGGGATGCGCCACCAGTAAAATCAAGGGTCTCAAGGCATAAATGCTCTGAGACCTTTTTTATTTGACGTTCTAATTTTAAAAGCAAGAATTCATGCGGGTCTTGATAGGATTTTATTTTTATTTTTTGTCGTGTTAGTTTGTGTGTAACCCCCATGTAACCCCATTTGCGGAATGTATACCGGCTCGATCTGCCGCGTTAATCTCGGGCTGGATGTTTGCCGCACGCTGCTTCAACCGATACACCACCCCTCCAGCACCGCCCCCACGTACTCTTTAGGCAGCATATGCCCCGCGCCTTTGACGACAGTCACGCCCCAACCCGTTAGCTTAGCTAGTGCAGTGACACTATCGGGATTGCTCTGCCAGTCCAACTCACCGACGTGGATCTCACAGTTCTTAGCCACGGGGTACTTACCCTCTTGGGCCAGCTTCATCAACTGACGTGATCTGGGTGGCACAAAGTGCGTTGCCGTCTCGCCGCTTGAAAACTCACCAACGATGGGTGACAGCAAGAGCACCTTGCCCACGTAGGCTGGGAGCAATGTCTGAGCGTGCAGGAATAGGTAAGCACCATACGAGTTGGCAATGACCCTCGAGTCATCGTGCCAGAAGTTAGTCTTCAGATCTTGCGCCACCAACTCAATCTGCTCTTGAAAGCTCAGGCGTGCAAACTCGGAATTTTTCAAGCTAGTTGTCGCCTAAATGTGGCTTAAGCTGCTTTTTTGATCAGTGGTTGGGCCTCTAAGGGTTGGTTGATTTCTATTCGCAGTGGCTTCTCAGGATTGAGATGCACCACCAGAACGGGTTTCCAGTTTCGCGTT
>CAMCII010000274.1 GCA_945874505.1 Bordetella parapertussis
GCAGATCGAGTGTTGGCTTTTCTGCCGCGTAGTGTGCAACATCCACACTTCCGCAGGCGGTCAATAACGCGGCAGTCGCTGAAGCGATCCAAGTTTTCAATTTCATCATGACTCCTAACGAGCGTGGGCTCGCGTAAAAAAATATTTGAAGGCGCTAGAGAATAAAACACCCATGGCCATCAGCTTAAAAAACAAGGGCAACAACGTATACAATAGACTCAGGGGTAACACAGAGTCGGTACGCCCAGGCTGATAATCAAACCATTGCAACGCAGGTAGTGCCAGCCCTGCGGCCAACGCCAGTGCTAACTTTCCGAGCAACACCCAAATCCCAAAGTACAGCCCTGTGCTTTGGCGGTGGGTGGGCGGTATCGCATCGGCCAACATTGCAGGTGGCAGCGCGACATCCGCCCCAAGTCCGGCTCCTGCTAACACGCACACCAACCCATAAAAAACGATATCGCCTGCGCCGACCCAATACGCACACAACAATGCCACCGCAGCCAACCCACTACCAATCAACCAGGCTGGCGCTTTACCAATACGATCTGCGAGCATCACCCAAAGCGGTAAGGCCAACATACCCGCTAAAAAGTAGAGCCCGAGAAAGAGCCCAGCCTGTTCGGGCGATTGCACCACGTCAGCAATAAAGAACAACACCAAGGTTGCCGGTACAGCAACCGAGATGGCATTGAACAAATAAAACCACAGCACCCGACGCACCGCGGGCGGAGCCAACGCCTCACGCCAACGCTGCAGCGACTGCTTAGGTGCCACTTGAGGTGCGGGCGACCAACGCAGCGTACATGCCAAAAAAAGTAGCAATAGCGCGGCAAATAACCAGGCGAACCACTGATACCCAACCCGCGCGCCATGCTGTGCCACCCAAACTGCAGGCAACACTGAAGCCGTAACCACGCCTACCAAGCCAAACGCCTCACGCCACGCTGTGACGCGCGCTCTGCCTGCCAGATCGTCAGTCAGTCGTGCGCCCCAGGTCAGGTAACAAACGCTTAGTACACTGTGCGCGCCATACACCAACACCAGAGCACCTGCCAGCCAAACTAACAAGCCCGCATGTGACCACGCCGGTGGCGTAAACAGCAGAACAAACCCAATGGCCAAGGCGCAGGCCGCAACAAACATTAGCCAGGCCCAAGCGTTCTTTCTACCCTGTAAACCATCGACTAACCGTCCAAGCCAAGGGTCTTGCACGGCATCAAGCAGGCGCGTGGCAAACAACACCGCCCCCAAGGCAGCTAACTCAAGCCCAAGTACATCGCCATAAAACTTAGGCGAAATCATATAAATCGGCATCAACGACATGGCAAGCGGCAGACTCAGCGCCGCATGGCCAAGGAGGCCAGACTTATTCACCGTTTAGCGCCTAATAAGGCTTGACGCAAATTAGGCTCGCTTGTGCGAGGGTCAAGCCAAATCGCAAAAAAATGCTTCGCTAACTCGTCACTGATTTGCCCGGTTTGCCGCTCACGATGAAAAAATGTTGCCCCTCGCCCCGGTTGATACACACCAGTAATCGTGTCGCCTGGAACGACATTGGGCAACACACGCGCAAGAGCCTCGCGCCATTGAGTGTTCTGGGCAATCGGCGCCTGTAACTTTTGCATCTCATCAAACGAGGCCTGCACCAAACGCTCACCCGCGATTTCGCGTGAGTAGGTCAAGGACAGTGCAAAGGGTTCACTCAAACTGTAATGCCCAAGCGGTGCCCACAGACGTGCCTCGTACACTGAAAAGCCAAAACGAGTGAACTGACCCTGCCCCACTAATTGGGCGCTTGGCAAAAACGGCGCCGAGCCGCTCGCCACCGCTTGTGCGCAAAGCGCAACAAGCATAAACAAACTACAGATTACTTTGCGCATAGTGTCCATTGTTTAACATCCGTTCGTTGTTCTCTAAATCCTGCTTCGCAATAAGCGAGGTACATACGCCAGATCCGAATAAACGCATCGTCATAGCCTTGCTCGCGAATACTAGTCAACGACGCTTCAAATTGTTGCGCCCAACGCTTGAGGGTTTCTGCGTAGTCAAGGCCAAAGGATAAGATCTCGTGTACGCGCAAGCGCGCAACCTCACACTCTTTTTCAAATCTTGACGGGCTGGGCAACATGCCACCCGGAAAAATATACTGCTGAATAAAATCGGTACCACGTCGGTACGCATCAAAACGTTGATCTTGAATATCAATTGTCTGAATCACCGCTCGCCCACCGGGCTTGAGGCAACGCGCCAGCATTTGAAAATAGCTTGGCCAATGTAGTAAACCCACTGCTTCGAACATCTCGATTGAAACGATATGATCGTATTGCTCAGGTACGTCGCGGTAGTCTTGCAGGCGTAAGGACACCTGCTGGCTCAAGCCCGCGTCGTGCAGGCGTTGGGTAGCCCACTCAAGCTGTGCGTCGGACAAGGTGATGCCAACCACTTTTAAGCCACGTTGGGCCGCGCGCTGTGCAAACCCACCCCACCCACAACCCACTTCAAGCACAGTCTGGCCGGGTGTCGCCTGCAATTGCTTCAGGATTCGATCGTACTTTGCCTCTTGTGCCACTTGCAAAGACCGCGTCAGATCGCCTTCGAACCAACCGGCCGAATAGGTCATTGACGGATCTAACCACAGTCGATAAAAAGCATTACCCACATCGTAGTGGCTCACGATATTGCGGCGACTGCCCTTGCGACTATTATCTTTGAGTACCCAGTGCGATATTTTTTTGAGTAGCAAGGCCCACCAATGTCCATCGACCGCCTCAGAGACTTGCTCGTTACGCAACGCCAACGTAAACAAGGCCAAGAAATTGGGCGAGTCAAGCCACCCGCGGCGCAAACTTTCGGCAAAGCCAACATCGCCTTGACGCAGAATCAAACCGGCTGCGCGCCAGTCATAGATATGCAATGAGGCGTGCGGCGTGGCGCCCGACTGACCGAGTTCAATACTCGAACCTTGGGGGTCGGTCAGCACCAGGGAGCCTTGGGTAATTTTCTTCAAAAGTTTAAGCAACAAACGACCCGACCAACGCAAACGCGTTGAAGCAAGCGAAAGTTGTTGTTCTTGCATACTCATTTGCAAACCTTAAAAAACTGTTGTTCTTTTGTACTCACTTGCGACACCTAGACACACCTGCTGCTCTGAACAAACCTAGACACACCTGCTGCTCTGAAGAAGTCTGAACAAACCTACTGTTCTTGCTGATTCATGTTTACACCTTGAAATTGTGTGTCACTTCGTCTGTAGGTAGCGGTGGTTTTGCACGGTACTTTGCACCCCGACGCCAAAGTTTGAAAGCCTGAAGATGTATGCGCAACATCACCCCGAAGGTCATCATCGGCATGCCGAGTAAAGCCATCAGCAATGCGCGCGTGCGTAAGGGCTGGGGCTGCACAACAATCGCAGTGCGCAACAAGGGCGTCTGCTCTTGCTCTGAATCAAAATAATCAATCGCTAGCCGCGGTTGCCCAGCACGCTCGTCGAGTTCAAACTCATAACGCCCTTGCACAGCGCAAAACGGAGACACATGAAATACCTTTTTACAACTCAGCTTGGTGCTAGCCTGAATCGGCTCTAGATTCGGCGCAGTTAAAAGATATTGATGGCGCTGCCCGAAGGTGTTGTTCACTTCGGCAAGCATCGCCCTAAGCGCTCCCTCTTTGTCATGAATGAGCCAAAAACTCACTGGATTAAATACATACCCAAACACTCGAGGAAAACACTGCAACCACACCGCACCCCGTTCAAAGTGCACCTCACTCGCGTCTAGTACGCCCGTGAGCCATTGCAGTAAATCTGAACCGTCGCGGGCGCCGTGGTCATGCGCCCAAAAACTGACAGGCCGTGCACGCTCAACCCCGAACAACCAACTGTTACTGCGCGCTAACTCCGCAGGTTGATCCAGCCGCAGGCGCAAACAAAACACACGGTAGACAAACCGGTGCACAAACGGGCGCAGACGGGCGTGCATGACACGCCCACGACACAGCAAAAGTGGCTCAGACTTTGCAGAGGTGTTATTCATAAGTCGCTTGCCAAGGAGGTGTCACGCCAAACGCACGTGCCACGCGCAAAGCGGATTTCAACCCATCCTCATGAAAACCAAAACCGGTCCAGGCGCCGCAAAACCAAGTTCTCTGCTGACCTTGGAGACCAGGCAGCTCTGCCTGAGCCAGACTCGCAGCCTGATCAAGCACCGGATGTTCGTACGAAAATCTTGCCAATACCTTAGCTGGATCAGGAGGCTGATGTGGATTGAGGGTCACAATGACCGGTGTCTTAAAAGGCAAGGGTTGCAGCTGATTAATTAAATAGCTCACGGCCACGGGGCGTTCTGCCCCCTGTCCACCCGCGGCCATGTAGTTCCAGGCGGACCACACCTTTTGGCGTTTGGGTAACAAAGCCACATCGGTGTGCAAGATGGCTTCATTGGGCTGATAGTGAATCGCCGAGAGCACCCGGTGCTCGTTGGGCGTTGGCTCAAGCAATGCCAGCGTGGTCGGTGCGTGACAAGCCATCACGACGGCATCAAAATTCTCGTCACCTCGTGGCGAGCTGATCACCACAGAGTCTGCGTTGCGTTGAACGCGAGTCACCGGACAGGCCCAGCGCGCATCAGTGAGTCGTGTAAGCATCGCCTGCACATACAAGCGTGAGCCCCCAAGAATGGTTTTCCACTTTGGGCGTTGGTCGATGTGCAACAACCGATGATTTAAACAAAAAGACACAAACGTCGCGGCCGAAAAATCAAGCACCGCGCTGACAGGGGCCGACCAAATCGCAGCAGCCATCGGCAATAGATACCACTCTTGCATCGCTTGACCGAACTTCTCACGCGCCAGCAACTCACCCAGGGTCATGGGGGTGCTACGCATCTCAAGCAAATAGCGTTCAGCCTCGCGGTTAAAACGCAAAATATCTCGCAGCATACCGATAAACTTTGGGCGAAACAGATTACTCGGTTGCGCAAACACAGACGCAAGGTTGGTACCCGCCCATTCGATATCTGGCTCGCGAATCGACACACCAAACGACATATCGCTGGCATGCACAGGGATACCCAGATGCGCCAAGAGCGGCACGAGATTAGGGTAAGTCAGATCGTTATGGACTAAAAAGCCAGTATCGACAGGATAGGTAACGCCCTCAAGCGTCACGTCCACCGTGTTCGAGTGCCCGCCAAAATAATCGCCCGCTTCAAAGAGTGTGACTTGATGTTGCTCTGCCAACAGCCATGCAGCAGACAGCCCGGCGATACCCGACCCAACAACAGCAATACGACGACTAGGGTTGTTCATGCCGTTTCGCCCTGCAAACCCAAAAGCTCCTGTCGCAGTGCCGGCCGTTGCGTCTTGGGGTCGAGCCAAATTGCACCAAACGCGCTCGCAAAAGC
>CAMCII010000275.1 GCA_945874505.1 Bordetella parapertussis
AGTACTGCACCAATTTTTGATGTTTTCACTAATTGCTTAGTCAAGTTTTTCTCCGTGATCCCTTGGATTAAAAGCTTACGCGCGATCGATTACCGCTTTGTCATGCACGCTTAGGCAGACACATATTTCAACCACCGGCCGCCGTCGACAACCATATTTTCACCGGTCACGTAGGTTGCTAAGTCGGACGCAAGATAAACAGCCGCATTCGCAATTTCACTCTTTCGACCGAAACGACCTAAGGCGGTCTTCTTACGCTCAAGCTCTTCTCGCCCAGTTTCTTGATAGAGGCGCTGAACACCTAAGGTGTCCGCAATGGGCCCTGGTGAAATCGTATTGACTCGAATATTGTCGCCACCCCACTCAACCGCAAGCGTGCGAGACAGCGAAATGATGCCCGCCTTAGCGGCGGCGGCATGAGCAGCCGCAGGCCAGCCACTCAGACCCAACATGGTAACGATGCTAATGATGCAGCCCCCGTAAGCTGAATTTTTTAAATGTTTGTAACCAGCGCGACAGCCATAGAATGTGCCGTTTAAGTCGATATCGACAACTGTTCGCCAACCATTGGGCGAAAGTTCAGCAGTGGGGCAACTAAAGTTGCCCGCGGCATTGTTGACCAAAATATCCAGGCTCCCGAGTTGTTCGACCGTCCTCTCGATTGTCGCTTCAACTTCGTCATAGTTTCGGACATCAGTCTTAAATGCGATGGCATTCAAACCCTCGGCAGCCATTTCAGCCACAGCACCATCTAGCCGTTCTTGGCTTCTGCTAGCCAGTACCACCTGCGCGCCTAGCCGAGCGTAAGTTTTAGAAATTTCAAAACCGATACCGCCCGCTCCGCCAGTAATTAATGCCACACGGCCTTTTAAAAGATCTGGTGCAAACATCATTCAATATCCTTTCTGGTCTTATTGCCCCTAACAATCAATCTACTTTCGCGCCAGATTCCTTGACTAATTTGGCCCACTTAGGAATATCTTTCTTAATGACCTCAGTGACTTCTTCTGGCGTGCTTCCGACTGGGATGCCTCCCATGGCTTCAATTCTTAATTTGAAGTCAGGGGTGTGAATGATTTTTACAATCAGTGAGTTCAGCTTTGTCACGACTGATTTGGGCGTACCGGCGGGCAACATAATGCCGTACCAGGCAGCAAGATCGTAACCAGTCAGACCGGCTTCGGCCATCGACGGCACGTTCGGTAACGCGGACACACGATCCAGCGAGGTCACAGCCAACGCTTTTATTTTTCCAGAATCTGTGTAACGCATGCCTGCCAAGACGCTTGCAAAAACGATCGGAACTTGCCCGCTCAGAGCATCGATCAGCGAAGCGCCGTCGCCCTTGTAGGGGATGTGCTCCATCTTGACACCGGTCATCGCTTTAAAAAGTTCACCCGAAAAATGAGAACTGGTTCCGTTTCCACCAGAACCAAAGCTGTATTTGTTTGGATTAGCCTTGAGAAAAGCAATCAACTCAATCACATTACTCGCAGGGATGCTTGGGTGTACTGCCAACATGTTTGGCAAGACCGTAAAGATTGTGACAGGCGCAAAATCTTTGAGCGGGTGATAAGGCAAATTACCAAACAGGGTCAAGTTGCCCGCCAGCGGGCCATTGGTCGAAATTAAAAAGGTGTACCCATCAGGCGCAGCCTTGGCAACTAGATCGGTCCCAATATTTCCACCAGCGCCTGGTTTGTTTTCGACTGTCACGCGCTGTCCGAGTTGATCTGACATCCGCTCGGCCAGTGCGCGCCCCAAGGTGTCGGTAGGTCCACCCGCCCCAAAGGGCACGATCAGCCTGATTGGGCGAGTCGGATACGCGTCCTGGGACCAAGCGTTCGTCAACATCAACCAGTTGGCCAAGAGCAGCGATATTGCGATGAGTCTTCTTTTATTCATGTGATAACAATCCTTGTCTCTATTTTATCTACCGGGATTCTTGTGATCAGACGAGCGTCCTGACCGTAGTCAGCGCCCTTCACCTTAAAACTCGATCTGGCATCCGTCAAGTAAAAAAATATCGTCTGTCGCACCTGCGCTGAAACTTCTTGAACGCAACTTCCGTATCGCGGATGGATTAAATTTTGTGCGGTGCAGCGAGGCAGTTTTTGCCCAATACTTTTTCGTTGACTCGACCAATACTAGGTAGACAAGCTCGCCTTGATCAATCGTGATGTTCACATGGTTTGGGATGGTCGGCCCAAAAGGTATCCCACCGACAATCGTGGCAGAACTCAACGCAGCCGTTGTCGAGGCCCTCAAAGCACCTGATATCGTGGCGTTGATTGAAAAACAAGGCATGACCCCAGCACCGAGTACACCCGCAGAGTTTAAAAAAATTGTAGAAGACTCGATTGCATTCATTCAACGGGCGGCCAGCCTAACGGCCATCCCGAAAGTCGGCGAATAAAGAAAAGTTATCTGTATGGTTCTGGAGCGGCGTGCTCAAATCCAACGTACGCATCACAGGCCAATAATTTCTGTCTGAAGTCTTTGCGCACTTGGTTCAAACAAGCCGAGCTCTAAACCGCGTGATTGCCCATCGCATGCTGCGAGATAGAGCTGTAGAGCCTTTCTAAATACTTCGCTTTTGTTTGCAGCAGAACCCGCTACCCGATCAATATCACGATTTAAATCATCAGACAAAATGACACTTAATCTTACGCTCAAAACGGTTCCTTTTTTTGCCACTATTTCAATTCGCACTAATTTTGGCAGACTTCACGATCGCCGCGTATTTCACAATCTCGCTACGAATTAGCGCACTAAACTCAGCAGGTGTATTTGGGCTGGCCTCAAGACCCATGGCAGCTAGCTTTTCTTTCACTTCAGGCAAGGCCAACATTTTTCGCAACTCATTGTTGAGTTTATCTACGATGTCTGTTGGAGTATTTTTGGGCGCTACAATGCCGTACCAAGTGCCCGTCTCAAACCCCGGCAAGGCGCTTTCGGCCATCGTGGGTACATCTGGCATTGCTGCTACGCGCTGCAATGACGAAACGGCTAACGCACGAAGTTTTCCACTTTTGACGTAGGGCACAAGCGTAACCATATTGTCGAACTGCGCATCGGTGATGCCGCCAAGCAAATCAGTTGTAGCGGGTGCACTACCCTTGTATGGAACATGGTTCAATTCAATATTTGCAGCCAAACTAAAACTGACACCCCCTAAATGTTGCGCGGTACCCGTACCTCCATTTCCCAGGTTAATTTTGCCAGGATTACGTCTTGCTAATTCAATAAACTCACTCAGAGACTGCGCTTGGACGGCAGGATTCACAACCAATAATAAAGGTGCCTTAACCAGTAAGATCACGGGCGAAAAATCAGTGACTGAGTTGTAGGTCAGATTCGTATACAACGACGGATTAACCGCCATAAAACCGGCTGCAGCGAGGGTTAAGGTGTAGCCATCCGCAGCGGCTTTCGCTCCAGCATCTGCACCAATATTGCCGCCCGCGCCAGGTTTGTTTTCAACGACAACAGGCTGCGCCCATACTTGCGTCAAATGCTGCGCCGCCATGCGGGCCAAAATATCAGTCGCACCACCAGGCGCAAAGGGCACAACGATACGGAGTCCTTTTGTAGGGTATGCGGTTTGCGAATGAGCGACATTCAACAAACAGCCGGATACCAACAAGCCTAGACTTAATCTAGCAATCAAAGCGACACGACTCAGCATAGCAATCCCACCTACAAAGAATAGTTAATCAAAACCAACACGTTTTCTACTAGTCAATACGAGCACGCGAATCTTTCAGAACCTTGGTAGATCCAAGAAAATGGTAGTCATTCGTTATGTGACGGCATAGCGATCAACAAACTCTTGTCGAATAGTGATGCCTAGTCCAGGGCGATCTGGAATCTCAACCATGCCCTCATGAACAGTGAACTGCTCGACCGCAAGCTCTTGCAATAATGGATTTGCACCCAAAGAGTACTCTAACAGCCATCCCGCTGGCGACGCAGCCGCAACATGCATGCCTGCAGCAAAAGCGAGTGCGCCGGTCCACAGATGCGGCGCAAGCCGCAAATTCCAGGCTGACGCGATTGCACCGATCCGCATCGCTTCTGAGATGCCCCCACAAATTGCAAGATCTGGCTGAAAAATGTCAGCAGCCCGAAGCTCAGCTAAATCACGAAAGTCAAAACGATTGAATTCACTTTCACCAGCGGCGATCGGTATCGCAGTCGCCGCACGCACTTCGGCCATCCCCCGCTTATCATCGGCCGTCACCGGCTCTTCGAACCACAGCAGATTACAGTCTTCTACCAACCGACAAAACCGTTTAGCCTGAGCCACGTTGTAGGTACCATGCGCATCACAGGCTAACCCGATATCAGGCCCAAGCGCCTCGCGCGCTGCGATCACTCGCTTCGCGGATTGAAGTGGATCTCCATCGATGACGCCAACGCGCATTTTCACTGCTTTGAACCCACCCTTAGCCACGTAACCTAATAGTTGTTCGCCAATATGATCGACGTCGGCCCAACCCCCTGAGGCGTAGGCTGCCATATGCGACGCTTTGCGCCCACCCAACAAGCGCCATACCGGTGCATTTAAATGCTTACCTAATAAATCCCATAAGGCAAGGTCAATGCCGCTCATCGCAGAAATCGAAACTCCACGTCTACCCAAAATTGGAAAGACATGTCCGTGCACTAACGCGTAGTGCCCGCGACAGCCGTTGTACATCAACTCATACAAACGATTAATCTCGCGTGGGTCTTCTCCAATCAACGCAGGCCCAAATTTTTGATTAATGATTGCAACCACGCCGTGACTGTTGCCTTCACTACCGACTTCCTCTTTTGCCTCGCCCCAACCAACCAACCCACAAACGGTTTCAATCCGAACCAACACCGAATCAAAGGAGGCGACCCGCCCAAAATCTGAGACGTGTTGTTTTTCAAAAGGGATGGGGACGTGTAGCCAACGTGCGTGAACTGATTTTATTTTCATGACAACACGCTATCTCAGTTTGTATGGATTAATGATATGCCAAAAAGCCACGGCTAAACCGTTATTTTAAGTGAGCAATTGAACAGGCCTTGCGCGCACAGCCTCTTCATTAATATCTGAGCCCCAGCCGGGGCCCTCAGGCAATATGATTTCGCCGTCGACAATTTGAATCGGATGGGTCATGTATTCACGCGTAAACGCAGCCTCGTCGACGACGTATTCCATGATGCTGAAATTTGAAGTCGCTGCTGAAAAATGCGCCCCCATCAGCGAAGACAACTGCCCGTGATAGTTATGCGAAGCGACGTTGATTTCATAACTCTCAGCCATGGTCGCCATTTTGGTTGACTCTAACAAGCCGTTCCATTGCGGGTCAATAATCGCAACGTCTGCAGAGTTGGCCTCAAGATAAGGGCGAAGCGCTTGCC
>CAMCII010000276.1 GCA_945874505.1 Bordetella parapertussis
GGGCAGATGAGTTTCCCGCAAAACTTTCCGAAGTGGTTTAACAGCTTGATGAAAGCTTGGTATGGCGAACACGCCACCACCGAGACCAATTTTGCTTACGACTACTTGCCTAAGCGTGATGCGCCCTACGACATCATGCAAATTTTTGAGAATATGCATCAGGGCAAGATGCAAGGCTTCATTTCGTCTGGCTTTAACCCACTGGCAGCGATCTCAAGTAAACATAAAATTAGTGCTGCGTTGGCCAAGCTCAAGTATCTTGTCGTGATTGATCCACTTTCAACCGAGACCAGCGAATTTTGGAAAAACTACGGCGAATTTAATAACGTCGATGCAAGCAAAATTCAGACCGAAGTGTTTCGTTTGCCAGCCACCTGCTTTGCCGAACAAGATGGCACGTTCACCAACTCAGGTCGTGTGATTCAGTGGCACTGGAAAGGGGCTGATGGCCCTGGTGAGTCAAAGTCTGATCAAGAGATTATGGCGGGCTTGTTCACGCGCTTACGCGACATGTACAAGAAAGAGGGTGGTGCCTATGCAGATCCGATTTTGAATCTGACCTGGAACTACACCAATCCTTCAAACCCTGATGCAGCTGAAATCAACAGAGAAATCAGCGGTAAAGCCCTGGTCGATTTGAAAGATGCTGCTGGCAAAGTGCTGGTGGCGGCCGGCGATCAGCTGGCAGGCTTTGCGCAACTTGTGGATAACGGTGGTACGGCTTGCGGTAACTGGATTTATTCAGGGATGTGGAGCAAGGCTGGCAACCTGACCGCGCGACGCGATCCGACCGACTCGTCAGAGAACGGGATCGGTCAAAGCTTGAATTGGGGCTTTGCTTGGCCTGCCAACCGACGCATTCTGTATAACCGCGCCTCTGCGGATATCAACGGCAAGCCTTGGGATGAATCACGTACAGTGCTGAAATGGCTGGGTGACCGCTGGGGCGGTAGTGATGTCCCCGATATGCGTCCAAATGCCAAGCCAGAAGAAAACGTGATGCCTTTCATCATGATTCCTGAGGGTGTGGCGCGTTTGTTTGCACCGCAAATGGCTGAAGGGCCATTCCCTGAGCACTACGAGCCGTTTGAAACGCCTCTGGCGCGCAATCCAATGCATCCTAACAACCCTAAAGCGACGTCGAATCCTGCATCTCGCGTTTACAAGGGTGACATGGAGGTGTTTGGTAATCGTAAAGATTATCCGTTTGCTGCCACGACGTATCGCTTGGTTGAACACTTTCACTACTGGTCAAAACATTCAGACTTGAATGCCATTGTGCAGCCAGAGCTGTTTGTTGAGATTAGTCGAGAGCTGGCAAAGATGCGTGGGATCTCGTCGGGTGATCGCGTCAAGGTGAGCTCGATTCGCGGACATGTGCATGCGAAAGCAATGGTGACGATGCGCTTAAAAGGCATGAAGGTCGATGGCCAGACGATTTATCACGTTGGTATACCGATTCACTTTGGCTTTAAAGGCTTGACTAAACCCGCACAGCTTGCAAACTCGCTGACGCCCTATGTGGCCGATGCAAACTCTCAGACGCCAGAGTTCAAGGCGTTCTTGGTCAACATTGAGAAGGCATAAGGGGATACGACATGGCAATTCAAGCACTTCAAGTCGTCGCCCAGTCTGCCACGACCATGACTCCACCCGCTTCTGCGGCCAAGACAGTTCATGTCGCCAAGCTGATCGATATTTCGAGCTGCATTGGTTGCAAAGCCTGTCAGATCGCGTGTATGGAGTGGAACGAAACCCGTCCAGTCATCGGTGACACCGATGGCACGTATGACAATCCGGTTGACCTCGGAGCGAATGCCTGGACGGTGATGAAATTTAACGAGATCGAGAACGCCCAAGGCGGTATCGACTGGTTGATTCGCAAAGACGGCTGTATGCATTGCGAAGATCCAGGCTGCCTGAAGGCTTGTCCGAGCCCAGGTGCGATTGTCAAGCTTGACAATGGCATTGTGGATTTCAACTCTGACAAGTGCATTGGCTGCGGCTACTGCGTGGCAGGGTGCCCTTTCGATGTGCCAAGGATTTCGCAAACCACTAACAAGGCGACCAAATGCACCTTGTGTTCGGATCGCGTGTCAGTCGGAAACGAACCGGCCTGCGTGAAAGCCTGCCCGACACAAGCTCTGACGTTTGGCCCGAAAGATGACCGTATCAAATACGCCAACGAACGTATTAAAGATTTGAACGGGCGTGGCTATGACAAGGCCTCTTTGTACAACCCACAAGGTGTGGGTGGCACGCACGTGATGTATGTGCTACCGCATGGCGACAAGCCTACGGCTTACAACGGCTTGCCGGCTGATCCAAAGATTTCGTCAACCGTTGGGCTTTGGAAAGGCATCATGAAGCCGATTGCGCTGTTAACCATGGCAGCAACCGTCTTTGCTGGTGTGATTCATTACGCGATCAAGGGTCCGGATACGGTTGATGATGATCATGATGACTCGAAAAAGTCTTAAGGAGATGAACCATGTCTAAGCAAGAGGGATTGGTGCGGTACAAGGGTTCAGATCGTTTGAATCATTGGTTGATCGCTGTGTTGTTTACGTTGGCAACACTCGGTGGCTTGGCGTTGTTTCATCCGTCAATGTACTTTCTGACAGGCTTGTTTGGTGGCGGTTCATGGACCAGAATTCTGCATCCATTTATCGGTTCGGCAATGTTTGTGTTGTTTGTGCTGATTTTTTTCAAATTTTGGCACCACAACGTTCTCAATGCGAATGACCGCAAGTGGTTGAGTCAGATCGGCGACGTGTTAAACAAAAATCATGATCGCTTACCTGAAGTCGGGCGCTACAACGGCGGGCAAAAAGCTGCTTTCTGGGTGATGGTCTTGACCATGATCCTGTTAGTGGTGTCAGGCCTAGCGTTTTGGCGGCCTTACTTTTCACATTACTTTTCAGTGGATGTGACCCGTGTGGCGGCTTTGGTACACGCGGTGTCGGCTTGGGTCTTGATCTTGACGATCATTGCCCACGTCTATGCAGCACTCTGGGTGAAGGGTACGATTGGCGCAATGTGGACAGGTGTGGTGAGCCGCGCCTGGGCACGCAAGCATCACCCAGGTTGGTTTAAAGAAGTGACCGGCGGCAAATAACGCGTTTGGTTGTTTGTTGAGCAGTCAGCACAAGGGGAAGACTGATATTCTTCCCCTTGTGCGTTTAAAGGCGCCATCGCGCTTGATACACGGTGCAATAAGCAGGCCGTCTTGTCGATTGGATGGCACTGTAGCGATATGTAAGACGCCCGTCTTGTCGGACGGGTTTGACCTCGTAGATACTTGAGATAGCAACATGAGCGTTAAAGCAGTCAAACTGATACAGTCTGGTGAAATCCAAGGCATGCCCGATGACGACACCCCCTTGCTGGTGGTGGTCGATGCCGCTGAGATGTTTCGCGCACGTGCTGAGCGCATGCACGTGCTGGCAGCACAACAAAGCGATTCGCCCTGGTTGGCCTTTTGTGCGCAGTTAATGCAAGCGCAGGTGGATTGCTTGGGTAGTGTGACGCCACAACCGCTTGACGAAAACGTGGTGCGCGAATCAATGATTCATAAGTTACCCCCTTTGTCGATCACGACTTGGTTGCCCGAGGCGCAATGGTCGGTTGTGTTGACCGCGTTGAGCGAGACCCTTGAGGCGCAAACCCTAGCGCCAGGTGTGCGGGGTGCGCTTGAGCGTGTCAAACAAACAACGGTGGCCGATCAAATTCGTCAGGCCAAGGCGTTGCTGGCCGCCGATGAGGCGGCGTTGCCCGCTGATGCAGTCCCCTTTATTGGGGCCGTCTTACAGTTGTTGTGGGCGACGCAGGCAAAAACCTTATCTGCGTATGTTGAATTACACAAGGGTGAAAGCGGCCTTTGTCCAGTGTGTGGGTCTCATCCTGTGGCAAGCGTCGTACGAGTGGGTGAGCGCGATCTCCATCGTTACTTGATCTGTTCGCTCTGCGCTTCAGAATGGTATGCGCCGCGCGCACGCTGCACAAATTGCGAAACCCCCAAAGAGGTGTCGATGCTGGGTGACACGCGCGAGAGCGCGTTGCAAGGTGAGTGTTGCGAAGTGTGTCGTGGCTATCTCAAGGTGATGTTTCAAGCGAAAGAGCCGCTCATCGATGCGGTCGCTGACGACCTCGCCTCCATTAGTCTGGATCTGGCGCTATCTGCCGAGGGGTTTTCTCGCACTGGGCGTAATTTATTTTTTACTGTGGGTCAGGCCGATACAACGCAGACGTGAGCGATTCGCGGCGAACCCTCATCAGCACCCAAGCAATCCATTTTTTCGATTTTCATAGCGGCTCAAACAACGGTCATTTTTAGATTCTCACTATCACTCAGGTATTCAAACCTTTATGAATAAACAACCCGTGGCGCGTGCGCCCGTGTCTGAATGGCTCGCACAGTTACCGTCAGTCGACAAACTCGTTACACACGAGCGCTCGCAAGAGTGGTTAGATCAATATGGTCGCGATGAAGTCTTGCGCGTCATTCGTTCAACTCTATCGGTGGTGCGCCAAGAGTGCCTTGAAAATATACGTTCGACTCAACCCGACCCCAAGGCGGTGCTTGACCAGGTCGCGCAAACGCTTAAGGCGCGTGCAACACCTCATCTGCGCCGTGTTATCAATTTAACGGGCACCGTGCTGCATACCAATCTCGGGCGGGCTGTTATGCCCCCTGAGGTGATCGAGGCCATGGCGAGTGCCGCGGCCGAGCCGTGTGCACTTGAATACGACTTAGGCGAAGGCAAGCGCGGCGACCGTGACGAACTGGTTGAAGAACTGTTGTGTGAGCTGACGGGTGCTGAGGCGGCAACAGTCGTGAATAACAACGCAGCTGCTGTATTTTTATTGCTCAACGCGTTGTCGAATCGCAAAGAGACCGTCGTGTCGCGTGGCGAACTGATTGAAATTGGTGGGGCGTTCAGAATCCCCGACATCATGAAACGCGCGGGTGCGAAACTCACTGAGGTTGGCACCACCAATCGCACTCATTCCAAAGATTTCGTTGAAGCGATCAACGCCAAAACAGCGTTGCTCATGAAGGTGCACACCAGCAACTATGTGGTGCAAGGGTTTACCGCTGAGGTGCCAGAAACTGAGTTGGCACGTATCGCGCATGAGCGTCAGTTGCCCTTTGTGGTCGATTTAGGCTCTGGCACCTTACTCGACTTGTCGCGCTACGGCTTGCCCTCTGAACCCACCCCTAGGCAAGCCATTGAGGCGGGTGCCGACCTAGTGACCTTCAGTTGTGACAAGCTGCTTGGCGGGCCGCAGGCGGGTATTTTGGTCGGGCGTCGTGACTTAATTCAAAAGATTAAAAAAAATCCCCTCAAACGCGTG
>CAMCII010000277.1 GCA_945874505.1 Bordetella parapertussis
AGATCAGCAAAATGCCGTAGAGCGGACGTTGTGGGGCGTTCAAATGCGGCTTCGACAAAGAGTGTGCTGCTAAATCATTGATATCGAATGATTTATTAATGCACGATACACTCTATCTTACCCTTAATTTGACTTTGACATCTATCACCCGATGACACTCGCTTCGCACAACATCCGGTGTCGATTCACCCGATCCAAACCGCACACCGAGGCTATCTCGTATGGGCAGTCAATGTCTTTGTCAACAACGCGCAAGCTCTGGAGCGTTCATTTTTACCAGCAGTGCCGCCGCTTTTAGGCGGCCAGCCCTAACTATTTCAAGTTAGCAATGACAGCCTTCGTAATATCAGCCGTATTGCTTTTGCCGCCAAATTCAGCAGGCCTGACAATATTGTTGGCAAACGAAATTTCTACAGCGCGCTGAATCGCAAGCGCTCCATCTTGCAAACGCGAATCATCATGACGCTCGCTTAACCACTCAAGCATCATCGCCACCGATAAAATCATCGCAGTGGGGTTGGCAATGCCTCTGCCAGCAATATCAGGTGCAGTGCCGTGGGCCGGTTGAAACAAGCCATGATGATCACCAATATCGCCCGAAGGTGCCATACCCATGCCACCCACCAAACCAGCAATCAAGTCAGACAAAATGTCGCCAAACATATTTTCGGTGACCAACACATCGTAGGCCCAAGGCTTGAGCACCAAATTGAGTGCCATGGCATCAACGTAAGCACTATCTGTTGAAATGGCAGGATAACGTTTGGCGCAAGACTCAAAAATCGTACGCCAGAAGGCCATTGACCGAAATACGTTTGCTTTATCGACGCTAGTGACATGGCCAGGCCGACCGGTTTTTTTTCGTAACTCGGCCAACTTGAAAGCAAAGTCACAGACGCGAGTTGTGCCGGTACGCGAGATTTTCATGGTGTCGTACACCGCTTCATCACCCTCAGCGCGACCGCGACCGCGTGAATAGAACAACCCTTCGGTGTTTTCTCGAATCAACACCAAATCGATTTTGCTGGCCAGCGGGTTGGCCAGAGGCACCGGCAAACCCGGAAACGTTCTGATCGGACGAACGCCCGCATACAAATCTAAGGCGAACCGAATATCAAGTTGCGGAATAATCTCTGTGCCATCCACGCCCCTTACATGAGGCAAGCCCATGGCACCAAACAAAATCGCATCGGCGGCACGACACGCTGCTAGCGTTGGCTCAGGTAACGATTCGCCCGAATCTAGATAGTGTTGTGCACCTGCAGGATAGGTGCGCGAATCAAACTGAACACCAAGCAGTTTTTCAACGGCGTCTAATACCGCCAACGCTGCCGCCATGACTTCTTGGCCGATTCCATCGCCTGGAAGCACTGCGATTTGATATGTTTTTTTCATTTTTTGCACCAAACTTTACTTTTAATTTTGACAAGCTCGAGAACACGAATCAACCAAAAAACTTTTTTCAACATGTGCTGCCGCTAGCAACCCTTTTTTGAACATGCGCTGTACCTCTTAGATCGTCGTTTGTACAGGCGCTGCGAACGATTGATAGTTATTACAACAGTAATAGCATCTTAGTGCTTCATTTAGTACAACGACAAAGACCTGTTTATACTAGCAAAACGCCACACGTTCACTCGGAGACTCAAGATGACAACAAAAATCGGCTTTATCGGCTTAGGCCGCATGGGCAAGCCCATGGCCTCTCATCTACAAAAGAAAGGCTTTGACCTTATCGTACTTGATCTGAATCAGCAGGCCGTAGCCGAGCTGGTATCTCTGGGCTCAACAGCTGGAAAAAGCGTCGCCGATATCGCTCGCAGCTGCAAGATTGTGATCACCATGCTGCCCAGTTCGGTCGAGGTTGAAAAGCTGTCTTACGGCGCCGACGGAATTTTTGCGAATGCAGCAAAAGGTACCATTCTGATGGATATGAGCACCATCGACCCGCTAGCGACTGATCGTCTCAGTGCCGAAGCAAGCAAACACGGGCTCACCATGGTTGATGCTCCAGTGGGTCGTTTGGCCGAACATGCTGACCGTGCCGAATGCTTATTTATGGTCGGCGCCTCAGACGCTGACTTTCAAACAGTCACCCCGCTTCTGAACGCGATGGGTAACTCAACGTTTCACTGTGGGCCAGTGGGTACAGGTGGCAGAACCAAGTTAGTCAATAACTATGTGGCGATCACCCTTACCCAAGTGAATGGCGAGGCCTTAGCCCTGTCACAGCGCTTTGGTTTGGATATCACCAAGACACTCGCAGTGTTGCTAGGCACTTCGGCTAACAATGGTCAACTGCGAATGAATTTTCCGAATAAAGTTTTGGCGGGCGATACGACTCCCGGCTTTACCATTGATCTGGCCCACAAAGACCTGTCACTGGTGGTCAACGCCGCGCATGCCGCTAAGGTACCCATGCCTGTAGCCGCAGCAGTGCACGAATCCTTTAGTCAGGCCCGTGCGGCTGAATTCGGCGCGATTGATTTTTCGGGGATCGCTGATGTAATTTGCGAAGTCTCTAAAATCAACAAGCCACGCGTGCCCAAGGGCTGGAAACCAAGTTAACTGCGGTTCAAAATCATTTCAACTCCACGCTCGGCGATCATATAGGTTGCCGCGTTGGTGTTGGTAGACACGACAGTCGGCATCACTGAAGCATCAAGCACGCGTAGGCTCTCTACTCCGCGTACGCGCAATTGTGAATCCACTGGCGAATGCCCATCATCGCTCATCCTACACGTACCGCTTGGGTGGTATACCGTACCGCCCCGCGTTTGCGCAAAGGTCCACAGATCCGTATCACCAGGCATGGTTTCAACATCCCATAGATCTTTAAACGCTGGCTGAGCGTAAATGCCTCGCAGCATTTCAAGGCCAGCCACAATCACTTTGCGATCATGCTCCGCTGAAAAATAGCGGGGTTCGATTTTAGGCTGCTCATAAGGATCAGTTGAGCGAATCGACACACGCCCTCGACTATCTGGGCGACACTGACAGACCGCCGCACTAAAACCAGAGTAATCATGCAACGGCTCGCCCGACTTCTCAAGCGATAAAGGCATGACAAACATTTGAACATCCGCTCGATGATCTCGCGCGTGTTTAGTGCGAGCTAAGCCACCCACCTGCGCCGCACCCACCGTCAGTGGCCCACTTTTCTTGAACAGCCACTGCAAACCCATTTTGGCAAGCTCAAACGGATTACGCACTTGGTCGTTAATCGACATTTTTTTCTTGAGCTTGACGATCATGCGCGCTTGATAATGATCTTGCAGATTTTCACCGACTTCAGGCGAATCAGCGACCACTGCGATGCCGTGTTCTTGTAACAGCGCTTTTGGGCCGATGCCAGATAGCTGAAGTAACTGTGGTGACTGCAGCGCGCCCGCGCACAACAGCACTTCACGAGCAGCTTGTGCTTGCTTAGTCTGGCCGTTTTCAATCCATTCTATGCCGCAGGCAACCTTGCCTTCGAACAATACACGCGACACTTGAGCGTGCGTCACGATGGTCAGCTTTGGATTGCTCATCACAGGGCGTAAAAACGCACGCGCACCTGAAGAGCGCCAACCATCTTTGATGGATAACTGATAAGCACCCACGCCGTAATCAGTTTGCCCATTGAAATCTTTATTAGCCGGCAAACCATATTGCTGGGCAGCCTCAAGCCAAGCATCGCAGTACGGATGATCATTACGTAACTCAGAAACGCCTAATTCACCTGCAGCGCCATGAAACGGTGTTTCACCACCGACGTAATTTTCTGAGCGCTTAAAATACGGCAGTACGTTATCGTAATTCCAGCCCGTTGCACCCTGCTTGGCCCAATCGTTGTAATCGTCGTGTTGCCCGCGAATGTAGATTAGACCGTTGATCGAAGACGAGCCGCCTAAGACTCGACCACGCGGCCAGACAACGTTACGACCACCGGTCCCTTCGCTGGGCTCAGTGTCAAAGTACCTTGTGAATTTTGGATTCGTCATGGTTTTAAAGTAACCAATCGGCAAATGAATCCAAAAGTTTTTGTCTGGTCCGCCGGCTTCAAGCAGCAGTACCGAATGCCCCGCTTGAATTAAACGATTGGTCACTAAGCAACCGGCCGAGCCCGCGCCAACCACGATGTAGTCAAAGTTCATCAGTTTTCTCCGCGAAACCTCAACGTATACAACGATGATGATCTCAAGCTATTATTTTTTCTAAATGGCCTCAAAGCCAGCTCGATTTTTCTACAAGCATCTTGCTCGAAATAGTACTATGAATAAAGACTGATAAGAACTACGCAATCACTACCAAAAAACTTCAATGCGGTCAGATTAAGTACGCAATTTTTTAAGACAAAGGGGCACCATGATTCGAACAATCGGCTTTCCTGGCCGTTACCTTCAAGGCCCTGATGCAGTGCAACATTTGCCTGAGCTATTGAAAGAATTTTCATTAGCAACACCCCTCGTCTTGATGGATGATCTGGTGCGCGCGAGTGTCGGTGATTTATTGCTACAACCACTATCCGCAGCAGGCATCAAGACAACTCTGCTTCGTTTTGCCGGTGAATGCACCAGCGAAGCGATCGAACAGCTCGCGCTTGAAGCTGAGCGAACACAAGCCGACGTGGTCATTGGCTATGGCGGCGGAAAAACAATTGATGCGGCAAAGGGCATCGCCAAAGCGCATAACCTTCGGCTCTTTATTGTGCCAACGATTGCTTCGAACGATTCGCCCACCAGTCGTCTGATTGTCTTGTATGACGATCAGCATCGTGTGACGCGGGTTGATCGACTGACGCGCAATCCAGATGTCGTACTGGTGGATACGGCGATCATTGCACGTGCCCCAGCCAGGTTCTTTGCTGCGGGCTTGGGTGATGCCTTAAGCAAAAAATTCGAAGCCACTCAATGTCATTTGGCACAGGGGAAGAATTTCTTTGGTACCGAGTCGCTCGCCACGGCACGCTTACTCGCTGAACGTTGCTACGACACAATCATCGAGTTTGGCCTGCCCGCTTTGAAGCAGATTCAAGACTACGGCACCCCCAACGAAAGCGTTGAACGTGCGGTCGAGGCATCCGTTTTATTAAGTGGCCTAGGCTTTGAAAGCGGGGGCTTATCGCTTTCGCATGCCTTAACTAGAGGGTTTTCTGCTCACCCCGTGATGAGTACTTTTTTGCATGGCGAGACTGTCGCTTTTGGGTCAATCGTTCAATTGGTGGCGGAAGCGCGCGCTGAGGCCGAAGTACAGGCCCATATCGACTTTTGTCATTCGTTAGGCTTACCCATTACGCTTGCTCAACTGGGGGCAAAGAACGCAACCGAGGCTGAAATATTACAAATGGCGACTCTCACTGCGGCGG
>CAMCII010000278.1 GCA_945874505.1 Bordetella parapertussis
CACCTGCAACGCTCGGCTCCTGATTCGGGGCACAACTGTTGAAAATGAAAACGGTACAAAAAACGCACTGCCAAGGACAACTGCTAACTTATTTCAAAAAAACTACACGACATGTAGTCTGACACAGGGGGAACTCACCCACTGTCTCACGACCTGACACAGCTAAGCCTCGGGCGGTCAGGGCTTCGCCTAGCCCTGTTTCAAGGCGCCCACCGCGTCCGGGGAGGTAGTAGAGTTGCATGATCAATCTCAGTGAGTTGTCCAGACTATATCCGCAAAGTTGACGCTTGCTCCCAGCACGACCTACGATGCGTTAATGACCAACAACACCAAACTGTCGGTTAGGAAAGTATTCTGCCTTTACGGCGGCTTTGTGCTGTTGCCGCTGGGCATCGCTGTGCTCACTTACTGCTTGTTCAGGGTCAATCTACCACCATTGCTTGCATGGCTGTGGCACCAACCACCACTAAAACTTGGTTCAAATTTTGATTGGTTGGTTTATAACGCAGCAGACGGGCTGTGGGCGTTCGCACTTATGAGCTTTCTTGTGCTGATGTGCCGTGACGATTCAAAGCTTACCCGGCGAGCTTATTACGCTGCAGGGGCTGCGTTGATGGTAGCGCTTGAGGTCTTACAAGGAAGCCTACTTCCGGGCACTTTTGACTTGATGGATCTGCTTGCCATTCTTCTTGGCGCTGGTGCGGCTTGGTTTCTTTTGAGTCGGTGCCTCATCCGTTGAGACAAGAGCCTCAACCCTGTTGATGATTTCTGATGGTGTCGCGCAAAGCGGGGGCGCGAGCTTAAAGATTGTCATCAGGCTAGGTTGTTGCTGCCCAAGCTCCAACAAGCTCACGAACGTCCTCCGCAGGTCAGCCTCGAAGCCAAGTTGCTCCTGAGTTAACCCCGCACCAATTCTTAGCTCACGGATCACTTTGCCAAAGGCAACAGCAACATCCATCAATTCCCCCTATTGGAGGAATTTTCAAGGCAGCGTACTATTAAGTCTTCCTACAATAGTGGGAATGTGACAGCTTATTTTTTAACCACTGTCTAAAGAAAAACAGGAGATGGATATGAAGGCTCACATTATCAAAATTACTGGAATTCTAGTTTTCGCATACCTAGCGGTCGGAAGTAACACGACTGGCGGTGGCGGTGGCGGTGGAATGGGGCAAGGAGGAGTTATCTGTAATCAAACCCCGGGGGGGCTTTACTGCAAAAATCCGAATGATGTTTTTGAGAAAAACGCTGTCATCTGCAGCCCAACACCCGGGGGAACATATTGCAGACCGGCACGGTAACAGTCAAAAATGAAACCGTTTTCATTCCTGATAGTTGGACCAGTCGTGAATACCAGCAGTAACAATTGCAGAGGTCACTGTACAACGACGGACGTAAATGACGCCCCATGCGTATCGTCTGCACGCGTAGAATGTGAGTTCATAAGTGCAGCAACCGTGTTTAAACGATGTCATCAAATAGAACGAGTCGTGCGAAAACGAACCAAAATTATATTAATGTTTTTATTTACGTTCGTTTTCATTACTGATGGGACAGCACAGCAGTTTGCGACCGATGTCGACATGAAAAATATGTATTGCGTGCGCGTTCAGCTCAAACAACAAGAGATCGTCAATATGGTTCTAGGTCTGGTACCTCCGAATCATAAAGATTATCTAGGCATAAAAAATGAGGCAGATACTCTAAGTCGTAATATCGATCGCATGCGGCAGTATGGATTTGCGAGAGCTAAAATCGTTGGCTATTCAAACTACAACGACGCGGTTACCCAGCCAGCCGTTAGCCGTGCCGATGCTGATTATCGTACTTTAGTGGCGTGTTCGGCGAGGTGCCCCAACTTCGCTGAAAAGCCTGCTCAAGCTAATGCTTGCAGCCAAGAGTGTGTAAAAAGTAATGCTAAAAACCACGCTGACATTTTTGATCGATTTAAACGATGTGCGGCGGCTGACTGGTTGCCTTACTAAGGTTACGGCTATCGATGCGGGATTGGCGTCGACTGAATTACGGGTAGAAAATACTTGGCTAGGTAAATCATCAGCCAAATGAAATTGTCTCGCGCGTGGCAGAACATGAACATCACCTACTTCAAAGAACGATTTAAGAATACCGAGTCAGCCTACCTGCTTGCCAGACGCGCAAACAGCCCAGACTTGAATCCGCGCGCCTTACAGGCGATTGAGGAGATAATTGCTGAGCGCGGTGAGGTATTGCCGGCGCTAGTGCCATCTGCGGAAAGTACGACGATTGCAGAAAGCAAGTCCGATAGGTTCTGGCGGCTCACGGTCACCTTCGGCGCGTGGGTTGGCGTTATCGCACTTCTAAAGGTGTTCACGACAGGATATGTACAGGTTTGGGCTGGGCCGCTAGTGGCTTCAGGTTGTTTGCTCTGGTGGCTCCGTACAGAGAACGTGGGATTCACAAAAATAGACCTGTGGTGCTTCATTCGCTCAAGCACTTCAATGTTGGTGATCAAGCTGATCAGCATTAAACGTGTTTTATTTTCGGTGCTAATGGGGACGGTGGTGTCCGCAATTACGATCAGCTCCCTCGTGAGCTCACCCAAAATCATTGCTGAAGATGAGGCGACGCCAAGATGGTATCTGCACGGGTTGGTCTATACGAAGAACTTTGATGAGCTGCAGGAAAAGTTAGCACCTTACAAAATAAAAATAGTATCCCGCGGCTGCATTGTTGATGAAGACGTGTATACAAAGGATATGCGGCACAATCAAAAAATGTACGAATCCGCCTCGCCTGAATTGAAGCAACTACTGGGTGAGCCTAGGTTTAGAATTTAAATTTTGATATTCACATAATTCTGTTTCACAAGAGGATTTGAAATTCACAATGAGTAAGAAACTCTTGCTAGCCGCAGTAACAACGTTTCTTTTAATGGCCGTTGTCATTGCTTTTTACTCTGACGAGTCTCTTGCTGGAGCACATTCTAATTATTTGGGCGATGTGTGGATTTATTCTGTTTTTACCTTCCCACTTTCGGCTGCGATAGTCATATGGGAGCACCGCTCATCAAGGGCTTTAAAATGTTGGTCGGCGGGAGCTGGGTTAGTCATCACTCTCACAGTCGTGTGGCTGATGGGGCCAGTTCCCAACATGTCGTCCGAACTCAAAACGTCAGCGGAAGCCTTTTTAAGAACGATCGCTATATTGTCTTGCTTTATTTTGTCATCAAGTCTGATTTCAGTAGCTGGCCGTATCTCAATCCGACTATGGAGGTTGGCTCGTCACTTGACGTTGAAGGTGAAGAACCTCAGCAAGGCAGGAACGTATGAAACACCTGTCTGAAGGTGTAGAGCATCCAATATGGGATGCAATTCAAACTAAAAATACTACTCTGGTGTGTCAAGCCGTCTTTGGAGGCATTGACCTTGATATGAAAAATCGTTGGGGCGACACATTAAAGGATGTGTTGGCAGCGTCGAGAGTTTGGCACGGCAGACTTCTAAGCGATGAGGCTAGTTCGAGGGGTGGTAGCAATCAAAAAATCCCATTTTTGTTTTACAAGCAACTGGCTTCATCGAGCCTGTCGGGTGACGACTTGCTTTGTGAAGCCTTGTTGCGCAGAGGATTTCTTGTATTTCAGGATTCAGACGGCGTTGGGTTGGGTAGCGGGTCGCACGCCGATGACTTGATTGTGTTGGAAATGGTTGCTGGTATCAATGTCACGAGGGTGTCAGGTCACTCAGAGCGCCTAGCGTTAATTGCGTTCGCTGCGCCTGAAGTTGATCAATTGAGGGTCGTGGAAGGTATCCTGTCCATCCCTCAAAACTGGGGCTTTATGGGCGACCCCGCGTATCAGAAAATATTCAAGGGCGATAAGTGGTCAAGCTACCGCAACACTGTATGGGGTACAAAGTTAAGCGTTTGCCCATCTTCTTACCTACCTGAGCATCATGAGTTGGGCTACGACGCCTTGGATGTGGGCATCGCGTTGCTGGTAAAGGCATGGCCACTTGCCCGTGTTTCAACGGCCTTCTGCGGCAGTTGTGATGGGCACGGTAAATCGCAACCGTATATCAAGTTTGCAACTCAATGGGATGAAGCTTGGGCAAGGGCTGTCTTTGTTGCAATAGGCTTAGAAATACCTAGCAGTCGATGGTTTGAGAAAGGCGACTATTACATCAAGACCATGAATGGGGGCTTGGACGACGCAGCGGTGCTGGCGATGCTGGAGGATATTCAGCGCTTTGCTCGGCGGCTAATGCACACGGAAACAATCGAGAAAATTGGCAAGGCACGTGCGGCGACACTGAGTGTGTTCGGTGCCAAAGAGCCGTACATCGTGACGTTTGCCGCTGAGGCAGCTAAGCAGCTGGCGCTGGTGGCCCCATGAAGGTGCGAGACTAGGCGCCGACCTACTTGTCTAAATGAGACCAACCGCCTTGGCGACCTTGAAAAGTTTTATGAAGCTCTTCTGACTTTGGCTTATTCTCAAGCTCGTGAACGCGGGCTAGCAGCTCTTCAATTAGTGCTGCGCATTCGTCATAGTAGCTCCCCGGCTCAACCGCCTTTAAGAACTCGATTGCTTCATCATATTTGTCCATCGGGCATCTTCTCGGGGTAGAAGATTAGTCTATATCACGGCTTGTCGGAGTGCTCAGGGTAGTCTGGCAAATCATGCGGTAAGTGTGACGTGCGCAGCCTCATATAAAAATATCCTTGGCAAAATCGTTCGTCAACATCGAGCGGAAGCTGCAGCAAAAACATGAAAAGTAAACTGTCAACGGTTGACAGCACTTCGGTTGAGGTATCCAAGAGCGCTGAGTTTGGTAGGTCACACCTCAATGCCACCGACGTCCGGCGCGTGGCTCTCGACTAGCGAGTTAGGTGGTTGTCGACCGCTTACCCACATCAAATCCTACCGACTGACTTTCCGTGTCAAAGATGGAATCTAAGGCTTAATCATTAGCAGTTGGAGTCGGACTCCAGTCATTGTCTTGATCACACAAAGTGGCATAGTTGCCAATGACGTGAGAGCGGCTTCCACATAATGCGACTATTTATTAATCGCAAGCAAGTGGCAACGGCCGCCACTATGCCTTGGCGGCTGTAGTGCTATTTGTGCTCATTGGTCACGGCCGTTGTGCGATCGCAGCTGCTGCGTCGCATTAACCTGCTGCTCTTGAGGCGGCGAGTCGCGCCGCAGTTGTACTGTAGAACCTATCTGCTTACCTCGTTTTGAATATCCTCAGTAATTATCGCCGTAGGTGGTGCCTCATTCACTGATACAGGCAGCCTGAATGTTGCGCTTATCCGCCCTCACCATCCCTGCGCAGGCGGTTTGTCTAACCCGAGATAGT
>CAMCII010000279.1 GCA_945874505.1 Bordetella parapertussis
AATGCAGCGTTGCCGATCGTCTCGATCGCTGGCCTCATGTTCGGGGGTCTGATCGCAGGCGCTGTAGTGGTGGAAAGCGTGTTTTCTTGGCCTGGAGTCGGTCGACTGACTGTTTCTGCAGTTGGCAATCGTGACTTGGCTGTGGTTCAAGCCGCCTTGTTATTAATTACGGTCAGTATGGTTGCAACCAACCTGGTCGTCGATGCCATCTACTGCTTGTTCGACCCGCGCTTGCGAGCCAGCTCTGGAGCCCATCATTAAGCATCCACGGAAATTTAAGCCACTACGTAAATGAACACCACCGAAAACTTGTCCTCCATGGCTGTCGCTGCACCTTCACTTCCAACACTCTCACGTCAATATTTTTGGCAAGAATACCCGCCGCTGGTTGTCATGTCGATCGCCTGGATTGTTGGGATTTTTATTGTTGCAGCATTGGCTGATCTCATTGCCCCCTACGCTTATACTGCACTTGACCTCAAGGCACGGCTGCAACCACCGTTTGGCTTTGGCGGCTCGGCTCGACATTTACTCGGTACTGATGAGCTAGGACGCGACGTTCTTTCGCGGCTACTGACCTCAGTACAAGTGAGTTTGTTGATCGCTTTTGCCAGCACCTTGCTTTCAGCTGCGATCGGTTTGATCTTAGGCTTTTTAGCCGCACATTTCAAAGGTTGGATTGAACAGATCGTACTCACCTTGATTGATTTTCAAGCGTCGATCCCGTTTATGATTATTGCGTTGGCGGTGTTAGCCTTCTTTGGTAATACGCTCGTGCTTTTTATTTGTTTGATGGGCTGCCATGGCTGGGAGCGTAGCGCTCGCATCACACGTAGCCTGACGATCGCAGCTAATGAACAAGGCTATGCCAATGCAGTCCATGCACTGGGCGCCAGTTCTTGGCGCGTCTACTTTCGGCATATTTTGCCTAACATCGCGAGCACGCTGATCGTCAGCATGACGCTGACCTTTCCTGAAGTGATTTTGCTTGAATCAGGCTTGTCATTTCTAGGGCTAGGGGTACAACCACCCCTCACTAGTCTGGGCAACATGGTCGGCTATGGACGTGAGTATTTACAAACTGCACCCTGGATTTTGCTCGCCCCGAGCTGCGTCATCGTGTTGACCACCTTCTCGATCAGCCTGACCGGCGACTGGTTGCGTGACAGGCTAGATCCAACGCTGCGTTAACTAATTTTTTTTACGGATTTATCTCATGACAGCCAAACAAAAGAATGTCTTATTGATTGTGGTCGACCAGTGGCGTGGCGATACGCTCAAAAAGCTCGGTCACCCAGTCATTCAAACTCCCAACATCGAAGCCTTGGCGAGCGAAGGCGTGACCTTCGCCAAGCATTACACGCAAGCCGTACCCTGCGGCCCCGGTCGCGCCTCGATGCTGACCGGTCTGTATATGATGACCCACCGTGCAGTGCAGAATACAATTCCGCTTGATGCACGTCACACCAACATCGCAAAAGAAGTGCGCAAAGCCGGTTATCAACCCGCCTTGGTTGGCTACACCACCACGACCCCTGATCCTCGTGAAACAGCCGCTGAAGACCCACGTTTTAAGGTCTTAGGGGCAGATATGGAGGGCTGGCACCCCGTCGGTTCGTGGGGCCTGGATAAAGAGGCCTACTTTGCCTGGCTGGCCGCACAGGGCTTCGCCGTGCCAAAAAAACCTAACGACATTTGGTTGCCGCAAGATCTTACCGAAGCCGATATTGGCGCAACGGCGAAACCAAGTGTGATCCCCGCGCATTTATCCGACACCACCTGGTTCACCGACCGAGCGCTCGAATACCTACAGGGTACTGAAAATAAGCCTTGGTTCTTGCATCTTGGCTACTACCGCCCACACCCACCCTTTTGCGCTGCGGCACCGTACCACGAGATGTATGACCCGAAAGACTGCCCTCCGCCGATCCGGGCTTCAAGCAAAGACCTCGAAGCGTCCCAGCACCCGCTCTTGGCGTATTACCTTCAATCCATTGAGCGCCGTCGCTTCTTTGAGAATGGCCAAGGGCTTGGCGCAGACATGCCTGAAGCTGAAGTCCGTCAAATGCGTGCCACATATTACGGCTTGATGTCTGAGGTTGATCATCATATCGGGCGGGTCTTTGACTACCTAAAGAAAACAGGCCAATGGGACAACACCCTAATCATTTTTACAAGTGATCACGGTGAGCAATTGGGTGACCACCATTTGCTGGGTAAGATTGGCTACTTCGATCAGAGCTTTCATATCCCAATGATTGTTCGCGATCCGAACCCCGAAGCGGATGCCACGCGCGGCAACATTGTTCGGCACTTTACCGAAACAATTGATACCATGCCCACGATCTTGAGTTGGCTTGAGCGGCCAATACCGAGAACGTGCGACGGGCACTCGCTATTGCCATTCGTACAAACTGGAATCGCGCCCGCCGGCTGGCGCACTGAAGTGCATTATGAGTATGATTTTAGAAATATCTACTATTCAAAGCCCGAAGATTTCTTAGGCTTATCAATGGATCAGTCTGCACTTTCAGTGATTCAAAACGATCAGTATAAGTATGTACATTTTGCAGCGTTACCACCACTGCTCTTTGATCTGACAAACGATCCGTCACAATTGCATAATGTTGCGCAAGATCCGAGCTACACCCTTGAGCTGTTAAAGATGACACAAAAAATGCTTGACTGGAAGCTATCACATGCCGACCGTACCTTGACCGGCTATGCGGCATCACCAGCTGGTTTGGTCTCTCGGCTATGAAAACAGCCAAAGACTATATCCACAGTTCTACAGCCGTCGTCTTTGATCTGGATGGCACGTTGATGCATACCGAGCCCGATATTCGACGAGCCACCAATCAAGCGTTGCTGGATTGCGGGTTTCAAACACTTGCCCCTGAGCAAGTGATTCCAAACTTATATGGCCCGCTACCTGACATCTTGGCCTCTGTGATGCAGGTCGTGCAGGCCCCCGCCGTCGCTGCTGAGGACATTCAACAGGCGTACTTGACGCACTACGCGCGTCAAGCGCACGACCATTCAGTGCTGTATCCTGGCGTCTTGGCCTTGCTCGATCAACTGCTGTCGCAAGGACATCAGTTAGCCGTATGCACCAATAAGATTGAAAGGTCAGCTCAGCAGGCGCTTGAACGCCACGGCTTGTCGACCTACTTTACCGTTGTCACGGGTGGCGACACCACTGCGCATCCCAAGCCTCATGCATTGCCTCTGCTCACCACAATTGCAGCGCTGAAAGCAACTGCCAACGACTGTTTGTTGGTTGGCGATACCCACGTTGATGCCCTGTGTGCAAGCAACTGTGGCATCCCTTTTGTCTTTCATCGAAGTGGTTATGGCGATGACTCGGTGCAACAGCATCCAATAGCAGCGAGCTTTTTCGACTACGCAGAGACTTGTCTGTAGCCCTAGCGCTGCGCTTGGGGCATGCCTGCCGTCTTCGACTGCGCAGACA
Source organism: Bordetella parapertussis (assembly GCA_945874505.1). Classification (GTDB taxonomy): domain Bacteria; phylum Pseudomonadota; class Gammaproteobacteria; order Burkholderiales; family Burkholderiaceae_B; genus Zwartia; species Zwartia parapertussis_J. The sequence goes on from CAMCII010000279.1 coordinate 3,473, forward strand.
CCACAATTGCGGCGGGATCCTCATTTGCAATTAAGGATCTAAAAATCCCTTCTGTGCGTGCAATCACTGAACTCCAATCCCGATCCACTGCAGTCTGTCGCGCAGCGACTCGGACTTGAGTTCGCAGCGCAGTGTCTTCGACGATTTGCCGAGCGGCCTCGAATAGCTGCGCCTCTTGGTTTGGTGCCAGCACCATTCCGTTGCGCTTGTGCTCGATTAACTGGCCGGCTGCCGCGTGATCGTACGCCACCACGGCTAAGCCGCTTGCCATGGCCTCAATCGTGACGTTACCAAAAGTCTCGGTCAGACTCGGAAAAATAAACAAATCTGCACTGGCGTAGTGTTTCGCCAAATCCTGGCCTGTGCGCGTACCCGCAAAGATCGCCTCTGGGATACTGCGCTCGAGCGCTTGACGCATCGGCCCATCACCAACAATCACCAGCTTAACCGGCAAACCACGGGCTTGCAGCGACTTGAAACAACGTACGACGGTATCAAGATTTTTCTCGACAGCCAGGCGCCCTACCGATAGCAGGACTTGCGTCTCTGCCGTCGCCCCCCAGCTTTGACGTAGTTGTTCGTTGCGCTTAGCGGGAGAAAAGTTTTCTGTATCGACACCGCGCGGCACTACCATCAGTCGATCAAAGCCAATTTTCGAAAGCTCTGCCATCAAGCCCTGCGTCGGCACCATCGTGCAGTGCGTGGCATTATGAAATTTTCGCATGTAGGCCACAATCGCACCCTTGAGCCAGCCAAACCCATAGAATTGGCTGTAAGCATGAAAATTGGTTCTGAAATCTGAACTGGTCGGTATTTTAAGCTTACGCGCGGCCCGCGAGGCCGACCAACCCAAGGGCCCCTCTGTGGCAATGTGCACGAGATCAGGTCGCTGCTTGAGCCATAATTTTTGCAACGCGCCCTGCGCCGGCAAACCCATGCGCAGCTGCTTGTACATCGGGATCGGTGCACCACGCACCAACACTTCTTGATAACGTGAATCTGTGGCCGCCTCGGTGTCGCTGTGATGCCGTGGCCTGACCAACATCAGTTCGTGCCCGCGAGCACGCAAGCCTTCTACTATTTTTGAAACTGTATGCGCCACCCCATTGATATCAGGAGGATAGGTTTCAGTCACCAACGCTATTCTGAGGCTCGGCTTGTCGGGATAAATTCGATCGACTTGAATGGGTGCGTATTCTGTCATCTGAGCTCTTTATCACTGAAGTTGAGATGACTGTAATCAATTCATATAACCGTTCGATGACAATGAGTGCTTGAAAATAAACTGCAACACGAATGTCATCAAAAATTCATCTTTTGATCCAAGGCTTCTGAAATAATCTTGTCTGAGGCGTCGCCCGCAATCCATTTGATTAGCGACACAGATAACACAAAGGATCAAGATGAAAGAATTGCTAAACACCTTAAGAATTCAGCGCTGGGATGATCATCGGTATTATCACCACAGTCGCATTAATCAAAGCCTGCACTTGGTCAGCGCCTTATCGTTTCTCGTGTCTTATGTGTTGCTCTTCATTAACCCAGTCGCAGCCTCGTTGGTTGCTTGGTTAGTGGCGATGACCACACGCCAATCCGGCCATTTCTTTTTTGAGCCAAAGGGCTACGATCACGTCAATCAAGCGACCCACGAGCACAAAGAAGAAATCAAGGTTGGCTACAACTTACATCGCAAGATTGTATTGCTGTCGATCTGGGCCGCGATCCCTGTGTTGGCTTACTTGCAGCCCTCACTCATCACTTGGGCGGTGCCTGAGGCTTACGAAGATACGACTGTACGTATTGTCGGTATGACCTGGCTCTTTTTGGGCGTTGCGGGTCTGTTATTCAGAGTCGCT
>CAMCII010000280.1 GCA_945874505.1 Bordetella parapertussis
CATGCAAAGCCTTGATCTACAACTTGCACACCATGCCTCGTCGCTCACATATGCCGCCTTAACGTCCCACGCGCTTGAGCGCGCAAAGGTCTTTTTACTCGATACCTTGGGCGTCGGTATCGCCGGTGGCAGCACGCCCGAAATCCAGCCCTTGCTCAAGGCGGTACGCAGTTGGGGCGAGGGTGCAGAGGTTGCGGTATGGGGCACTGATCTCAAACTGCCACGGGGGCAGGCCGTGTTGGTCAATGCCTACCAAATCCACTGCCAAGAGTATGACTGCCTGCACGAGGGGGCGGTGTTACATGCGATGGCAACTCTGCTGCCGGTATTGTTGGCCGAGGCGCAAGTTCGGGGTGGCGTGACTGGCAAAGCGTTTCTCACCGCCTTAGCCGCAGGCGTTGATATTGCGTGCACCATCGGCCTGGCTTCAAACTTGGGACTACGGTTTTTTCGCCCGGCGACCTCGGGTGGCTTTGGCGCGGTGGCTGGCTTAGCCAACCTGCGCGGGTTTGATGCTGACACCACCTTAGCGGCCTTTGGTCATCAACTGGCACAGGTCAGTGGCACCATGCAGGCGCACACCGAGGGTAGCGTGGTGTTGCCCTTGCAGATTGGTTTAAATGCACGTGCGGCACTGCAGTCGTGTGATTTGGCTCAGGCAGGTTTTCCAAGCTTACACACACCCCTGACGGGCAAATTTGGCTACCTCACAATGTTTGAAACCGACTGGGATCTTGAGCGCGCCATGGTTGGCCTCGGTCAACAATCAAAAATCGCTGACCTCAGTCATAAGCCCTTCCCTAGCGGTCGAGCAACACACGGTGGTATCGAGGGCGTCATGATCTTGCGTGAGCAGGCCAAGTTTTCCATGCAAGACGTTGCTGAGATTACCGTGATTGGGCCGCCCTTGATCAACCATTTGGTCAACCGCCCACCGCTGCAGAATCCCACTCCAAACTATGCACGCCTCTGTATGCCCTTTGCGTTGGCCAAGGTGTTGCAGCACGGCGTCTTAGATGCCCTGCATTTTAGGGGTGATGCCTTGAGCGACACACAAACCTACGCGCTGGCCTGCAAAGTCGTCATGCAGGTCGACGACAATCCCAACCCAAATGCGCTAGGCCCGCAAGTGGTGCGTGTGCGCTTAACCGATGGCAGAGTGCTTGAGCACCGCATCGACGCTATGCTGGCCAGCCCCACCCGGCCACTCAGTGAGCAGGCGAGTGCCACAAAGTTTGACCGTTGCTGGCAACTGGCGGCTCAGCCAATGCGCGCCTCTCAACCGTTAAAAGACATGGTTGCCGCTTTAGAAAACTGCCTCGATATAGGCGACTTGGTGCATCATTTGGCGGCTAGCTAGTGATCACTCCCATCCTGATGGCTAAGCTATTGATCGTGCCATCGATGCTGTTGTTGTTGACGCTTGTGGGTCGGCACTATGGGCCCGCCTTGGCGGGGCTTTTGTCGGCTTTGCCGGTGTTCGCAGGGCCAGTCCTCTATATCCTTGGCCTTGAGCAAGGCAATGTCTTTGCCTCAGAGGCAGCTCAAGGAACCTTGTTGGCAATTGTGGCGGTGTTGGTATTTAGTTTGACCTACTCTTGGATCTCGTTGAAAGCGGGTGTGGCGCTGAGTTTGCTGTCATCCTATGCGACGTATAGCCTGACGGCGTATCTCTTGCAATTTGTGAGCTTGCCCATCGAACTGTGTTTTGCTGGGGTTATTGGCTCGCTGGTATGCGCCCAATGGGTATTTCCAAAAGTCGAGACACAGCTGGTGGTCTCGGCCCCCACTGGGCCCGTCGATTTGCTGCTGCGCATGGTGCTCGGTGCGTCGCTTATTGTCGTGGTGACCTACTTTGCCTCAGCCTTCGGCTCGCGGATGAGTGGCATTATTGCGATGTTTCCTTTAATGACGACAGTGCTCGTGGGCTTCTCGCATTATCATTCTGGTCGGATGTTTGCGATCGCGCTGCTGCGTGGCATGGTGTACGGTTATTTTTCCTTTGCGATTTTTTGCTTGCTGTTATCTCTCTCTTTGCCTAATTACAGCTTAGTTGTCAGTTTTTTGATTGCTGTGCCTGGGGTTCTGGTTGCCCAATTGATTGCCCGTCACTTTTTGCTGCGTCGTCAAACGCCTTGAACCTAATCGTTAGCCCTTGAAATTCAAGATTTACCCCCCAATTAACACGCACAATCCCTTGGCCAAGCTAAGCCGGCCTGGGGTCGCCCTGTGGATAACTTTTCGGTGAGCATGATGAATCAAGCAACTCCGGCGGCAGATGCCGCTCAAACGATGGGTTTTCAGGCTGAAGTCAAACAGCTGATGCACCTGATGATCCATTCGCTTTACAGCAATAAAGAGATTTTTTTGCGTGAATTGGTATCTAACGCGTCAGACGCTTGTGACAAGCTGCGGTTTGAGGCGATTGATCAACCCGCCCTGCTCGAGGGCTTTGGCGACCTGCACGTGCGGGTTGATTTTGATAAGGCCGCACGCACGATAACGATTGCAGATAATGGCGTGGGCATGTCGCGTGACGAGGCGGTGACCAACCTTGGCACGATTGCGCGCTCGGGTACTCGCGAGTTCTTTTCGAAACTGACTGGCGATAACAAAAAAGACGCGCAATTAATTGGTCAGTTTGGTGTGGGTTTTTATTCGTCATTTATCGTGGCAGATAAAGTGACGGTTCGCACTCGCCGCGCTGGCGCCGCTGCAGAGCAAGGCGTAGTGTGGGAGTCAGACGGCCAAGGTGAGTTCACGATCGCGGCACTTGAGCGCGCTGAACGCGGCACTGAAGTCACCCTGCATTTGCGTGCCGACGAAGATGAGTTTTTGAGTGGCTACAAATTGCGCGAAGTGTTGCGCCGCTATTCAGACCATATTTCTTTGCCTGTTGAAATGCTCAAAGAAGAGTGGGATAAAGATAAGTCTGAGCAAGTGAAAACTGCTGAGTGGGAAGCCGTCAATCAAGCTAATGCGTTATGGACACGCAGCAAAGCGGATGTCACCGATGAGCAGTACCGCGAGTTTTACAAACACGTGTCGCATGACTTTGATGATCCGCTTGCCTGGACGCACAACCGTGTTGAAGGCCGCAGCGAGTACACGCAGTTGCTGTTCATTCCGAAGCATGCGCCGTTTGATATGTGGGATCGCGACGCGCGTCGTGGCGTGAAGCTTTACGTCAAGCGTGTGTTTATCATGGACGATGCCGAGCAACTGCTGCCTTCGTACTTGCGCTTTGTGCGTGGGGTGATTGATTCGGCCGACTTGCCTCTGAATGTTTCGCGCGAGTTGCTGCAAGAAAGCCGCGATGTGAAAGCGATTCGTGAAGGTTCGACCAAACGTATTCTCAGCATGCTCGAGGATTTGGCTGAAAACAAAAAAGACGCTTACGCAACCTTTTGGGCCGAGTTTGGACAGGTCTTGAAAGAAGGCACGGGCGAAGACGCAAGCAACATTGAACGCATTTCTAAGTTGTTGCGTTTTGCCTCAACCAAGCAGGGCACAGACGCACAGACGGTGACGCTCGCTGACTATGTTGCTGAGATGAAAGAGGGCCAAGACAAAATTTATTACGTCACGGCTGATAGTTACACCGCTGGTAGCAATAGCCCGCATATCGAGATCTTCCGCAAGAAAGGCATCGATGTGTTGGTGATGTGGGATCGCGTTGATGAGTGGATGCTGTCGCACCTGCGTGAGTTTGATGGCAAGCAGTTGGTGTCAGTTGCGAAAGGTGGGCTTGATCTTGAGGCCCTGGCCGATGATGAAGAAAAGAAACATCAAACCGAAGTGGCTGAGCAGTTCAAGCCACTGGTTGAGCGGCTGCAAGAATCGCTAAAAGATCGCGTAAAAGAAGTACGCGTTACCTTACGTCTAGTCGATTCGCCTTCGTGCGTGGTCGTGGGGCAAAATGATCTAAGTCCGCATCTGCAGCGCATGCTGAAAGCGGCGGGTCAGGCTGCTCCTGATGTGTTGCCTGTGCTTGAAATTAATCCTGAGCATGCTTTGGTGGCACGCGTGCAGGCGGCTTCTGACGAAACGTTTAACGACTGGGCTAACTTGTTGTTTGAACAGGCGCTGTTGGCAGACGGCTCGCAATTGCCAGACCCAACTGCTTTTGTGAAGCGTGTGAATCAGTTGTTGTTAGCCTAAGCCTGACTCTAGGGCTTTGCCGATCGGCAAGCCCTAGCAGTTCCGTAGCGAGTCATCACTGGTCTTGCATCGCTTTAGACCCTAGCCCTATGTGCCATCGGCCACTGAGCTAACGCGCTAAAGTGCGACCAGTCAAAGCACGGGCCCGGATCTGTTTTGCGCCCGGGTGCAATGTCTGAGTGACCGGTTGCAGCGGTTAACGGATAGCGTGCGCGCAAGCACTGGGTGAGTGCTGCCAGACGTTCGTATTGCACCGCCTCAAACGGCACGTCATCGGTGCCTTCTAGTTCAACGCCAATTGAAAAGTCATTGCACTGCTCGCGCCCTTCAAACGATGAGGCGCCAGCATGCCAGGCACGATCGTCGCACGACACGAATTGAGTGATGTGCCCAAGCCGATCGATCACGAAATGCGCCGAAACTTTCAGGCCCTCGACATTCACAAACCACGGGTCTGCAGAAATATCGAGTTGATTTAAAAATAGATCGGTGATGTACGGCGTGCCAAACTGACCCGGTGGTAGCGTGATGTTGTGAACAACGAGCAAAGACACTGCGGTATCTGAAGGACGTTCGTTAAAGTTGGGTGAAGGCCGCAGTGTGGCGTCTGCGCTTGGCGCAAGCCAGCCCCGCGTGTCAAGGGTGAATAACGTTGAACCGGTTGGCATCGATATGTACGTTGGTGAATAACGTTGAACCCGTAGGCCTCGGGGGGTGCGTCGGAAAAAAAAATTTACACCAGTGGCCATCAATTGGGGTGTTGGTTGAGCACCGTTGGGGCGCTAGTTAGGCTTAGTCTCTGTCGAGCACGCCGAGCTTGGCATGGGCTGAGCTGCACCAGGTATTTTGATCGATGAGCGACGCCTCAGAGCGAGGTAGGTGCACGCCGCAATGAGCGCAGCGCACCATGGCTTCAGAGTTAGCCGGGACTTCACGTTGCGCAGAGGGCGCTTGCGGGGGCGGGCGACGTTTTTTGGCCGCTTGAATTGCCAAGACCCGCGTCACGAAAATAACGACGATAAAGATGGTGACCCAAAAAAGCGCTTTACCCATTAGCTTCTCTGCAAAATGACTTCAACAACAAAACGGCTACCTGTATACGAAAGCACGATAAACGCAAACCCTAGCAAGGTATACCGTAACGCAATCCGTCCG
>CAMCII010000281.1 GCA_945874505.1 Bordetella parapertussis
GCCGTGATGCTCGATAAACGTCTTTCACTTCTGCCCAACGTGCCGACCTTTGCTGAAGCAGGATTGCCGTCCTTGGGTGCCCAAACTTGGGCCGCGCTCTTTGGCCCCGCCAAGCTACCGCCAGAGATCGCCAACCGAATGAGCGAGGCGGTCCGCGCTGCAATCGCCGATCCCGCCACACGCGCACGCATTGAACGACAAGGGTTTGACCTCGCAGGCTCAACGCCTGCGGAACTGAATACCTTCGTGGCAAGTCAGCTCAAAGACTGGAAACAGGCGTTTGACGACGTAGGATTAAAACCCGAGTAAGCGCCTCGACCTTCTGACCCTTAGAGACTGACTTTGCGTCACTACCGATCAAACGGTATAGGTTGCGCCACCGTCAACAGGGATAAGGGCACCGGTCACATGGCGCGACTGATCCGAAAGTAACCAAAGCGTCGCCTCGGCAACATCCTCAGGGGTGCCGGGGCGATTGAATGTCTGTGCGCTTCGGTCTGACATGGATCCGGTTGATTTCATCATCTGATCTAGTCGGTCTGAGGCGATGGGCCCAGGGGCCACCGTGTTGACTCGAATGCCGAAAGGTAAGAAGGCGTCCGCAACACCTTTGTCCAGCAAATTCACTGCAGCGTTCGCACAGCCGCCGGGTAAATGTGTCGCCGTCGGTTGTTTGCCACCGCGACCCGACATGTTCACAATCACGCCACGTTTACGTTCAGACATTGCGGGTAGAACGGCGCGCATCGTGCGCACATAGCCCAACAATTTTGAATTCAAAACTTCCATCCAGACATCATCATCCAGACTCATCAGCGGACCAAAATCCGAAATCGAAGTTGAGTTCACCAGACCATCAATTTGGCCGTATTGCGTCACGATTGTTTGTGCGGCCTCGTCAACATTTTTGCGGCTCTTGATGTCGACAGGCAAGGCCTGTGCTCGCCCACCCGCCTCAATAATTTCTGTCTTTAACGCCTCTAGCTTGTCAACAGAACGGGCTGACACCACCACGACCGCACCCTCACCCGCCACACGCCGAGCGATCGCGGCGCCAATCGCCCCAGAGGCCCCAACCACCCAAATCACTCGATCTTCTAATAGTTTAGCCATCGCTCACACCTAGTTGTTATATCTCTCAGCGTGCAATAATAAAGCATCACAAAGGCCTTAACCGCTTGCACACCAAGGCCCATCCGGAGACTTTCATTATGACCATGATCGGCACTGTCACTGACGCTTTCAGCAACCGCCGCGAGCGTCCAATTCGTTCGGCGCCGGGTGTCAGCGGCGGGCATATTTTCAGAAGCGATTTAATGCCTGAAACAGGCGATGCTGAATCCGACGCACCAAACTGCAAGCTGATCGAGCAGCAGCCTCATGGCGTCCTGCAATCACATTTTCATATCGTCGATCAGTTTCAGATCATGGTGGCAGGTAACGGTCTGTTAGGTAAACATCAGGTCGCCCCCTACACCGTACACTTTGCCGCCAAGCACACCGGCTATGGCCCCATCACTGCGGGCGAGCACGGCTTACATTACATGGTGTTTAGATTAGGCAAGGACGCAGGCGCGGGGTATTTGCCAGAGCAGCGCGGCGACATGAAAGATCTACCGCGTCGCCATGTAATGGGCGCGCCTGTCGGCTGTTTAAACGATGCCAAGCGCACGGCTTTGACGAGCACACTCGAGCACAAAGCCATTTCGATGCAAACCGATGGCTTGTGCGCCATAATCTACCAGGCACCCGCCCAGCAAAGGATAATGGGGCCCGAGCCAACCGCTGGACGCGGACAATTTATTTATATTGCGGCAGGCGCTGCTAAGTTTGATGGCCAAACGCATGAAGCCGGTACGGCGATTTTTATCTCATCAAACGACCCAGCAGCCACCTTGACGACGGGCACCTCGGGCGCCGAGATTTTAGTCATGCAATTTCCAAAAGCTAGCCACTCAGTCGAGCGACTCTGATGATGACAACTGAAGATCAAACTCTGAAGCGATACAGTTTTTTCTGCCTGGATAACCTCTGAGACCGTGGCCAAGGGACTATCAGGGTGCAACTAAGCTTAGACTATTATCCTCAGTCGTTAGGTAGGCTCTCAATTTACGCTGACACCTCCTCATTTCACTCTTTGACAGACACAAAACTTATATGGCGGGCACTTCTCTACACTCTCTTGGTTTGGCTGGCTTGCAGGCTCGTCTTGAGCAAGATTTAGCTTGGCTTGAGCTACCAGCCAAACGTTGGGTGGTCACCCAAGAACACGAGGGTCAACCCGTGCTTGAAGTTGCGATCATCGGCGCAGGAATGGCCGGCATGGCCGCCGCGGCTTCGCTGACACTGACGGGTATCCAAGCCGTCATGTTTGATCGGGCGCCCTCAGGGTTTGAAGGCCCTTGGGTCACAACCGCGCGTATGCAGACCCTTCGCTCACCAAAGCAGCTCACAGGGCCCGCACTGGGTTTACCTGCCCTCACCTTCCGCGCTTGGTTTGAGGCCCAGTTCGGCTTAGATGCTTGGACAGCCCTAGACAAAATCCCGCGCACGCAATGGATGGATTATTTGCGCTGGTATCGTCAAGCACTGAAACTCGACGTGCGCAACGAACACCATATCACCGCGGTCATCCCACGTGCCGATGGTCTGGTGCAGCTGATCATGAATACGCCGACAGGGCAACAAACCGTGTATGCAAGGCGCGTAGTCCTTGCCACCGGTCGCGACGGTCTTGGCGGGGCTTACTTGCCAGAGATTGCAGCAACGCTGCCGCGCGCGCTTTGGGCACACTCGTCTGACACACTTGACTATGTCACCCTAGCGGGTAAACGCGTTGGTGTCATCGGCGCCGGCGCTTCGGCCATGGACAGCGCGGCCACTGCACTCGAGGCAGGTGCAGCCAGTGTGGATCTGTTGATCCGTCGCCCCGATCTACCCCGCATTAACAAAGGCAAAGGCGCCGGTCACGCCGGCATGAATATTGGCTTCGTCAATTTGCCCGATGACTGGAAATGGCGCATCCGCCATTATTTAGGGGTCGAACAAGTGCCTGCGCCACGCGGTAGCACCCTACGGGTATCTCAGCACAAAAATGCTCGTTTTAATTTGAGCTGCCCGATCGAGTCGATCAACGTCGGGCAAAATGTATTAACCGTCAACACCCCCAAAGGGCCGTTTGAACTTGATTTTCTGATCTTCTCGACAGGCTTCAAAATCGACTGGTGGACGCGCCCCGAATACGCAAATATCGCGCCACACGTACTGGCCTGGAAACATCGCAAACTTGAACTCACCGAGCCTGCTAGCCAAGAGATGCTCGATTCACCCGACCTTGGGCCCGCTTTTGAATTCAAAGAAGTGACGCCTGGCAAATGCCCAGGGCTCTCAAGTATTCATTGTTTTTGTTACCCAGCTGCACTCTCGCACGGCACCGTCTCGGGTGATATCCCCGCGATCAGTGAAGGCGCAAAGCGCTTGGCGGCAGGTATTGCAAGTTTGTTTTATGGCGAAGACATTGCTGAGCATTATCATCGTATGGAGCTTTACAACGACCCTGAGTTGCTGGGCGATGAATGGACTCCCGCAACAAAGACCGCTTAGTGGACACTGACCTTTTTGGTCAGAGCTCAATTGACTTCGAAAGAGACTCTGACTTTTTTACTTTAGGCTCGACTCGCTTCGAAATAGACGCTGCTTTTTTTCTTTAGACTCAATTCACTTAGCGATAGACACTAACTTTCTTGCTTTCGACTCGCTTCACTTTTACATGGATGCCAGATTTTCATGACAAACACTCAACAGACCGACACGATTGATCGCTTAGTCGGACTCAGCCCCGCGCTCGATACCTTCTCGGTACGCCATCAACGCGACAAAGTTGTTGCCGCGACACAAAAAAGTGAAGACGGCTTGTTTGACCCTGCTTTACCTGGCTTGACTCTCGCCGAACGTCTACTGGTGGCATTGCTCGCCTGTACGCTTACGCCCTCTGCGTTATGTGCTGTTGAATACCGCCAACGCCTCGTAGAATTGAACGTTGAAAAAAGTCTGATCGATCACATTTCAAACGGTGCCCTCGAGCAGATCACCGACGCTCGTTTACGTTCAATCTTAACGTTTACTCATACCCTGATTACTGATCCGGTCAAAGCCGACAAAGCTGCCTTACAAGCACTGCCGAAAGCAGGCCTTTCAACTCCCGAAGTGGTGACTCTGGCACAACTCATCGCCTTCGTGTCTTATCAGGTCCGAGTCGTTGCTGGGCTCAACGCAATGAAACTCCTGGAGCAACAAGCATGAGCGACCTCATCGAAATCAAAGGCTTCACGAACGCAACCCTCGGCTGGAAAGCCTGGCTTGACGTGGTGAGCCTTAACGCAGCCACGCCTGAACAAATCGCCGTGCTAGAAGAAAGTCACCCCAAAGCCAAGGTGTCTGACTATTATCTTTTTTTAGTGCACCAACCCGAAGTCCTGAAGCAGCGCTCGGTGGCGTTCAACGCTATCATGTATGCGCCAGGCGGAATGCCCCGTGCTGAACGTGAACTCGGCGCCACGGTGGTGTCGCGTATGAATGGCTGTGTGTACTGCGCGTCGGTCCATGCGCAGCGCTTTGAACAATTGGCCAAACGCACAGACGCGGTTATTGAAGTGTTTAACGATCCGCATACGGCGGGTACCTCTGAGCGTGAACGCGCAATCGTTCAGTTTTCGATCGCGCTGACCAACGCTCCAGATGCAGTATCGCCGGCCGATATACAGGCGCTGAAAGACGTTGGCTTAACCGAGCTTGAAATTTTGGATTTAATGCACTCAGTCGCAATTTTTGCCTGGGCGAACCGACTGATGTTAAATCTTGGCGAGCCCGTCTTTCCTTGAGGCGTCGCATACGACAACGAAATTCTTCCTGTGCCTAATAACTTTCAACAAGTTCTGCAGACATCCTCTCTGAGCCAAGCAGGTAGGACATTACCGAACAACGTGCAATATTTTAAATGTGAGCCTAATGATGCGTTTAAGCACCAAACTTCTTATCTCGAGCACTGCGCTACTTTCTAGTCTGTCATTCTCTGTGTTGGCGAGCACTTGGCCTAACACCGACAAAGCCATTCAAATCACCGTACCTGCGCCAGGCGGCGGTGGCACGGGCGACACGATTGCGCGCATGCTCAGCGAGCAACTCGCGCTTCGCTTAAAAACCAGCGTCATCATCGAAAATAAGCCGGGTGCCAATGGCAACATTGGGGCAACAGCCGCGGCTAAATATGCACCTGACGGCTACCGATTTTTGTTTTCGTGGGC
>CAMCII010000282.1 GCA_945874505.1 Bordetella parapertussis
TCATGCAGGTTCAAAGCGTGGGCATGGCCCTGCGAACCGTAACCAAGAATGGCAACAGTCTTGCCTTTGATCAGGGACAAATCACAATCTTTATCGTAGTAAACCTTCATTCTGGGCTCCAGATTTTTTAAGTTGAATGCAAACAATCAGAAAAACAAATCGGCTTCGCTTACACGCGAAACAAGCACCGATCAAAGCTTGAGGATGCGCTCTCCACGACCAATTCCTGAAACGCCCGTACGAACCGTTTCGAGAATTGCGCTGCGATCCAACGCATCAATAAACGCCTGTATCTTTTCTTGGTTACCCGTGAGTTCAATGGTGTAGGCTTTGTCGGTGACATCAATGATACGACCGCGAAAAATATCCGCCATCCGTTTCATTTCTTCACGCTCTTTACCCACCGCCCGCACCTTGATCAACATCAATTCGCGTTCGATATGAGGGCCTTCGGTGAGATCAACAACCTTGATCACATCGACCAACCGATTCAGGTGTTTGGTGATTTGTTCGATCACTTCATCTGACCCCATCGTCACTAACGTCAAACGCGACAAGGTCAAGTCTTCAGTCGGCGCAACGGTAAGGGTTTCGATGTTGTAACCACGAGCAGAGAAGAGACCCACCACGCGCGACAGCGCGCCGGGTGCGTTTTCCATCAGAACAGAAATAACGTGTTTCATGGTGGTCTCCTTATAGGTCTTCAGAACCGAGCAACATCTCGGTCAGACCTTTGCCCGCCTTGACCATTGGCCAAACGTTTTCTTCGCGATCCGTGATGAAGTCCATAAATACAAGGCGATCTTTCAATTTGAACGCTTCGCGCATGGCACCATCAACATCCGAAGGTTTTTCGATACGCATCCCGACGTGACCGTAGGCCTCGGCGAGTTTGACAAAATCGGGCAACGCATCCATGTACGACTCGGCATAGCGAGACGAATAATCAATTTGCTGCCATTGCCGAACCATCCCTAAATAGCGATTGTTCAAGCATAAAATCTTAGGCGTCAGGTGATATTGACGGCAGGTCGACAGCTCTTGGATATTCATCTGAATCGAGCCTTCGCCCGTGATGCATGCCACGGTTGCGCCTGGATTCGCCATTTGCACACCCATCGCATAAGGCAAACCCACACCCATTGTGCCTAACCCACCCGAGTTAATCCAGCGGCGCGGCTTGTCAAAACCGTAGTACTGCGCCGCCCACATTTGATGCTGTCCCACGTCAGAGGTCACGTAGGCATCCCCCTCAGTCACTTCCCAAAGCTTTTGCACCACCGACTGGGGCTTGATCACCTCGTTTGAACCGGCAAATTTCATGCACTCTTTGCCACGCCAGACTTGCACCTGCTGCCACCATTTAGCCAGAGCCTCAGGATTTTGACGGGTTTCGACTGCGCTGATTTTGTATTGCGCAATCAAATCCACCAATACGTCTTTAATGTTGCCCACGATCGGCACATCAACCTTGACGCGCTTTGAAATCGAAGATGGATCGATGTCAATATGAATGATCTTGCGCGCGTTTTGCGCAAAGTGCTTTGGGTTTCCGATCACACGATCATCGAAGCGCGCACCCACCGCAATCAACACGTCACAGTGTTGCATGGCCATATTGGCTTCGTAGGTACCATGCATGCCAGGCATACCGACAAATTGCGAATCTGAAAACGGAAAAGCTCCTAAGCCCATCAGGGTGTTGGTGCAGGGTGCGCCAACCAGTTTGACAAACTCGTGCAACTCGGCCGACGCGTCAGACAGAATCGCGCCACCGCCGCTGTAAATCATGGGGCGCTCGGCTTGCAACAACATCTGCACAGCCTTTTTGATTTGCCCTTGATGACCTTTTACGACCGGAGCGTATGAGCGCAGCACGGGTTCGCCTTTGGCGGGCGTGTATTTGCAATGTGCGGCGGTAATATCTTTAGGGATATCAACGAGCACGGGGCCTGGACGACCGGTGCGGGCGATATAAAACGCCTTACGCATGATGTCGGCCAAGTCTTTAATATCGCGCACTAAAAAGTTGTGCTTCACGCAAGGGCGAGTAATCCCTACGGTGTCGCATTCTTGAAAAGCGTCTTCACCGATCGCGTGCGTGGGCACCTGACCGCTGATGATCACCATTGGAATCGAATCCATATAGGCGGTTGCGATACCGGTCACTGCATTGGTGACGCCAGGGCCACTGGTGACCAGGCACACGCCAACTTTATTAGAGGACCGCGAATACGCGTCTGCAGCGTGCACGGCAGCTTGCTCGTGTCGCACCAGAATATGCTGAAATTTATCTTGCTTGTAGATTGCGTCGTAGATGTATAAGACCGCGCCACCGGGATAGCCAAAAACGTGTTCTACGCCCTCGTCAGCCAAGCAACGCACGACGATGTCTGCGCCATTGAGTTCCATAATTTCATTCCTTTCATTACCGGCATCGCCCATCTGATTGCATCCTCGTCTAGAGAAATGCTGAACCGCTACATGTTCAGCAACATGCTCCGACGCTTTTAGACTCACGGAGCCTAGCCACCCGGACACCTTGCCAATCTGAAGCGCATTCGCCATCAGGCTATGCACGCACCCAACAGGGGTGCACTGGATCGAAACGGAAGCGCTTGCCGCAGCTTGTGGCAGGGAAAGCAGCAAAAGTTTAGATGGCAAGAGCATCTGGGCGGTGACCCAAACTAAAAGCCATTGCACAAACAAGCGATGAGCTTAAAGGTGCGAGCCAATCACTTTAACCCGTTGTGCGCCGCAGCGCAAATTGAGATACCCTGAAATTTGAATTGGCTGAGATTTTGCGAAAAATGAGGTTATGCCGGCGCAGCTGACAATTATTCAAGTCGTTCGCTGTCACGGTGCTGCACGTTCGTTAGAGTAAAGTCAAAGAGGTAGTCGATTGCCTGTTGCTGTGCTGCACAATTTACCAAGGCCCGCCTGAGTCATGAATTTAAACTACGGCCCTTTACAACGCTTTTTGTTTAGCCACCATTTTTATAGTGGCGTCAGGCGTGCGGCCGGGATTTTGCTGCCCATCGCACTTTTGGGTGGAGTCTTTGGCTGGTATGCCAGCGGACTGATTGCGACCTTTGGCGCACTGTGCGTAGCCTTTATCGATCAGCCGGGGCCCCATGAGCACCGGGCCAGCGAGATGCTGGGCGGCACATTGTTAAGCACCCTGACTGTCACACTGACCGGTCTGGCCTCGTCTCATCCCTTATTGATCTGGGGTGTTGTGATGGGGCAATGTTTTGCCTTTTCGATGCTGGCGGTCTACGGAAAAAAGGGAGGACAAATCGGCTTTGCCTGTTTGTTGCTCATGACCGTCACGCTTCACCACTCACTCTCGACACAAGAAGTTTGGCCATACGCACTCACGTCGTTGGGTGGCGGGTTGTTTTACACCCTGTTCAGTTATTCGGTCAGTCGAATCATGCAATTGCGTGAAAAAGAGCAAGCCTTGTCAGTGGCTCTTTTTGCGACCGCCGACTACATCGCACGGCGCGCCGACATGTATGACCTCGATCGGGATCTTGACGAAAGCTACCGCAAGCTGATTGTCTGCCAAGCCGACATGACCGACAAGCATCAAGCCGCACGCGACATGGTGCTGCGGGGGCTTGCCACCACGCAGGCACAAGCCGATGCCAGCCGCGTGATGCTCTGGAATCTATTCGTCGAAATGATTGCAATTCTTGACTTGCTCGTGGCCACTCGTACTGACTATGCTTTTTTACGGCAGAAACTGGACGGTTCAGATGCTCTACTGTTTATGCGCGACGCTCTGCATAAAATGGCGGGCGATCTCGAGCGAATTGCACTGGCCGTAGCTCGTGAACATACCGCCACGCAACGCAGCAGTGTCAAAGCAGAATTACGCGCACTTGAGTTTGAAATTCAACAGATGCAAACCGAGGGGCTCGCTCGGCGCGAACCTGAGCTCTATTCATTATGTATCGAGATCTTGCGTCGCCTGCGCAACAGCGCCAAGGTGATCGACCGCATGATTTTGGCGACTCGACGTGATCACAATGCTCAACTGCTTGATGCCGTCAAAATTGATCGCTCTTTAACTCAGTTTTTATCACGTCAACATTTTCGGCCGCGTTTACTGACCAGTAATTTAAGACTCGACTCACCTTTTTGCCGTTACGCGTTGCGCGTGACACTGGCGGCGGGTATTGCGCTTGCGCTCTCAGCCCTGATCCCAGCGCTCGCTCGTCAGGGCTACTGGATTTTGCTGACAGTACTGATCATCATGAAACCGGGCTTTGCGCTGACTCGCCAACGCAATGGCTGGCGACTACTAGGGACGTTGATAGGTTGCGGACTTGCCTTCGGTATTTTGTACACCACCCAACACGAAACGTGGTTGTTTGCGGCAATGGTGCTTTCAACGATCATTGGTGGCAGCCTGCTGCAAATGAATTACTTGGTAGCTTCCGCTTTCAATACAAACGCCGTGCTGCTAGCGTTTAACTTTCTAGACCCGGGCGCGACCACCATCATTGCTGATCGTGCACTTGACACGTTTTTGGGCTCGGTCATCGCGTTTGCCTGCAGCTACGTGCTGCCGTGGTGGGAGGCACAATTTATGCCGTCACTCATGCGCGCGGCGATTTCGGCTAATCGAGAATACCTACGTGCTGCGCTGGCTCAAATACAGACACATGCGGCCAACTCCTCAGCGCATGAGGTTAAACGGGCAGACTTCCATCTGCGTTTAGCCAGAAAAAATGTTCATGTTGCACTCGCGAACTTCGCCGAAGCGTTTTATCGCATGATGCTAGAACCAAAATCGCGACAATGGCACGTGATTGAACTCAATAACATTGTGATGCAAAATCACATGTTGTCTTCGCAAATCTCGGCCGTCACAACCGTACTACTGAGTTTGCCAGCCCCCCCTGCAGCGAGCACCGACTTCTTGAATGCCCTGCTACCCCAACTATTACCCGCCCCCGAGCTGCCGACTCCGCCTGTCCCAAAGTCGTTACTCGACGGAACACTCCCAGATCTGACCTACCCGCTCAAGCAACTGCAACGCTCGATCACGCTGATCAATGAAGAAATTGAAGTGATTTACGACAAATCGCACGTAAATCCTAGGGCAACTGCCACAATCTCTGAGCAAGCCTGACGTCTTTGCTCTTTGCTCTTTGCTCTTTGCTCTTTGCTCTTTGCTCTTTGCTCTTTGCTCTTTGCTCTTTGCTCTTTGCTCTTTGCTCTTTGCTCTTTGCTCTTTGCTCTTTGCTCTTTGCTCTTTGCTCTTTGCTCTTTG